>DAOSWS010000006.1:98189-144299 GCA_035593605.1 Thermoanaerobaculia bacterium
TCCAGACCCATACCGACGGCAGCGGTGCCGACGAGGACATCTGGATCGACGATATTCGCATCGAAGAAACACCTACTCCCGTTACCCTTTTCCCTCCCGACTCCGTCACCACGTCGACAATGCACATCGACTGGACCGAGTATGCAGGCGGAGATTTCAAGCAGTACGAACTCTACCGTCACACCTCTACGGGCGTGACCTTAAGCCACACTCTGATCGCCGTCATTACCGACCAGGGAACAACCGACTTCAGCGATACGGGGCTCCAGCTCCGCAGGACCTACTACTACAAAGTCTACGTAAGAAACATCTACGACACGATGACCCCCTCCAACGAGGCGTCAGCCACGACGCTTGGGTGGACGATGGGAGAGATCGACACCTTCGAGACCCCCAATGACCGATGGATCCTGGAAGGCGGATGGACTCGCCTCGCCGGGGTTGGATATGAAGGAAGCACAGCCCTCGTGGACTCCATCGGTGATTATCCTTCCTCATCCGACAGCCTCCCCCTGACAGCCACAACCGGTGTCGATCTCTCGACGTCGGTGTGGCCGATTCTGGTCTTCAAGGATCGTCATACTTTTGAACTGAACAACGACTGGGGTGTTGTTGAGGTTTCGACCAACCTTGGAGGAGGGTGGACCCGTGTTTATTCCGTCACGGGAACCCGGAACGAGTGGAGGGAAGCCAGAATCGACCTTAGCCCCTTTAAACCCGTTTCACAGGTGTGGATCCGTTTCCGTACCACGACGAATGGATGCTGCACAGTAGCGGACGGTTGGCTCCTGGACGATGTAACGATTATGGAGAACCCCCACGTCCCCATTGCCTATCCCTACCAGAACTCATTCGAAGAGGGACTGGTTGATTTTCTAAACAGCCACTGGTCCACGACAACCGACCAGCCGAAGGAGGGAGCCACGGCGGTAGTCTCCACACCGGGGATCAACCTCTACCCCTCCACCGAACTGTGGCTGAACCTTGCGGGAGAGATGGATTTGTCTTCTGCAACCAATCCATCCCTGCATTTCTGGGTACGTGGCCACCTGGGTTATCACACGTGGTTCCGGGTCCAGGTTTCCACCAATGGCGGGATTTCATGGTCTGAGATCGCGTCCTGCAACCTGAATTACTACTGGACCTCCGACACGACGTGGGTGAAGCTGACGGCCGACCTTTCCTCCTTCAGAGTTCCCGGCGTGCGCTTCCGCTTCCGGGCCAATACCGACGGCAGCGGTGCCGATGAAGAGATGGTTCTGGACGCTATTCGATTCGGGGAGCCGGAGCCCACAGCACCTCAGCTGTATGCACCGACAGAGGGAACCATCGTTAACGTCCTACGTCCTACGCTGGAAATTGTCAACGCCTTTGACCCGCAGTTCGATCCCCTCACCTACCGGTATGAGGTTTACAGCGACGGCACCCTGACCACGCTGGTGGCCCAGGTCCCGGCCGTGGCGGAGGGAAGCGGAATAACCGGCTGGACCCTGGATGTAAACCTGGCTGATAACGCGCAGTACTGGTGGAGGTGCCGGGCCAATGACGGAACGCTGGATGGTCCATGGATGGAGACGGCCTCGTTCTATGTACACGAGACGAATACGCCGCCATTGACCATTACGATCGCTGGCCCTCCCAACGGGGCTACACTATGGGGACCAGAGGGAGCGCTCTCCTGGTATCCGACAACCGACCCGGATGTAGGGGATACGATTGATTCGTACCATATTCAGGCTGACGACGATCCCTCATTTGCCTCGCCTGAAATCAACGATGAGACCCTTGTCCCTCCAGACATGCTTCTTCCCCAGCCAACTATAGCGATCGATCTCGGGTCCCTGGCAGGTTACTCCAACCTGAATTCAGAAATAAAATATTACTGGAGAATACGTGCAACGGACAGCAGGGGACTTTCTTCTGCATGGACGAACGGAACTCATAATTTTATCTTCATCCTGGATGCGAATGAGCCCGAAGCACTTTTCACATCACCAACCAATGGAGAGACAATAACGAATACCCCTGTGAGCCTGACAGGCACAGCCATCGACGATGGGGGCGTTAATTTTGTGGAGGTATCGACCAATGGAGGCACTTCCTGGGATCGGGCATCCGGTGTATCCCCCTGGTCTTCATCCTGGTCTGTAAACCAGAATGGTATCTATAACTTGTTGGCACGGGCCACTGACCAGTCCGGGAAAATACAATCTTCACCCGATTCTATTACCGTTACCGTGGCTATTCCTACTATTCCTGTCAACCTTCAGGCCGTTGCCGGAAACACCATTGCCTTTCTCCGATGGAATGCCGTCCCGCTTTCAAATGTCTTAGGATATAACGTTCATGTCTCCTCAACTTCCATGGGACCGTACCTGCAGGTCAATACACTCATGATTGAAGAGACGGAATACCTTGTAACAGGGTTAACAAATGGGGAATCTTACTATCTTACCGTTACCACGATTCTTGATGGTGAAGCGGAAAGCGGGTATGCGGAAGAAATTGAGGTCGTACCCAATGGTCCTGGTGATCCATCCATCATTTACGGCGTGCGTATTCTCAAAGCCCTCCCTGACGACGTGGAAATTCACTTCTACGAATCAACGACGGACCCGGGAACAGGCGTGGAACCCTGCGATCATTACAACGTCTATGGCGACCAAAACCCCGATTTCATCCCGGACATCCCGGGCCATACCAATCTGGTTACCTCGTCTTCAGGATCTCCTGCCTTTCATGGTGGTGCATTGAATGACGATCTAATCTGGTTCTACCGTATCACCGCCGTGGACAGCCTGGGAAATGAAAGCGATCCTGGCTCCTACACAAAACGAATTACCACTCACGAATTTTTACAACAAATACAAAAGGAGGCTATGAATTCAAACTTATCAAGAATTCGATGATCGGATCTTTACTGCTCTACGCAGAATGTAATGATCCAAAATCGACCCGTCAGGATTAAGAAGGTTCTATACTTTGGATTCTGTTTTCTAATAATCAATCCATTATGATTGAATATGCAATTATTAGAAATCGAAGAACACCTTTGCCTTACATTATTTCTTTTCAATTGTTGATTTTTAATTACCATGCATTCTGACAGAACTCATACGTTTCAACCAGATTCTGAATATGAAGAGACAAAACCTCTACCTACCGGGATCCGTATGGCCGATCGATTTGAACTGGTTCGTCCTCTGGGACGCGGCGGAATGGGTGAAGTTTATGAAGCGTTCGATCACAGCCTGAAGCAGAAGGTAGCCATAAAAATCTTCCAAAAATCGACTACCTCTCCCCTTGCACTGGAGCGGATCCGCAGGGAGGTCGCCTCATCCCGAAACGTCCAACACCCCAACCTGGTTCAATACCATGATTTTCACGAAGACCCGGCGTATTACATTCTTTCCATGGAGCTTGTCCAGGGGGTTACCTGCAAGTCCTATCTGCAAGAACACGGCTCCATGAGCGAGTCTCAAATCCGTTCCTTCCTTTCCGATATTGTGCCGGCCCTCCAGCTTCTTCATGAAAGAGGCATTGTTCATCGGGACGTAAAGCCAGGGAATCTTTTTTATACCGATTCCGGCCATTTTAAGCTGGGTGATTTCGGCGTCGTCCATGTGATCGATGATGCGACGCTTACACGGACAGGGGACGCCATGGGGACCATTCAGTACATGTCTCCTGAGGCCCTATCAGGCAAGGAGCCAGGGTCCCCGGCCGATTACTACGCCCTTGGAATCACCTTATATGAACTGATATCAGGAAAGATGCCCTTCAACGGAACGATGGGGGAAATTGTGAAAGCTCACATCTCTTCTCCTCCTCCTGTTCTGCCGAGAGAATACCCTTCAACCCTTCGTGCGTTGATTTCAGGACTCCTCCTGAAAAACCCGGAGAGACGGTGGTCCAGCAGGGAGATCGAACAGTTTCTCAACCAGAAAAGAATGCCCTGGCTACCTGGAAAGAAAAGGAAAGTGGCAGTTTCTCTCTTTGTCATTTGCATGGTGTTGGCCCTCTCCTTTCTTATTCCTTCCCTGATGATTCCCAATCCTTCTCACTTGAAAGTTCAGAAGACTGTCGTCAGTTGCTATGCCGGCAAAACATTTCTATGGAAAAAGAATTCCAGCGGGACTCAGAACAACGTTCTTTTTGATATGGATCAGGATGGAAAACGTGAGGCCTTTTTAAGTCAGGTACTGAAAATACCCGATTCGAAGGAAATTGAAATTCCGGCGTGGGAGGCAAATGGTAACTATTCCTATTCCATTCCTCTAAACCTGTCGATTTTTATAAACAACTTTGATCGTTTCAGTAATCATTATCTTCTTCTTTTTTTTCCTTTTTCAACAGACCATCTGCTGTTCAGCGTTCAACATCAACTTTACTTCCCGGGCGCTTTCTACCTCTGGAGTCCTCAGAGTCATTCCATTCAGTTTTATGCCATCACTTCAGGCCATCTCCATTCAGCAGCATCATGGAAAGATCGAGCCGTTTTTTATGGATCCAACAACGGACTCCTTCACCAATATGGCCTTTTAATATCAGGACCACTGAATTCTTTTACAAGAAGCATTTTTCAATCGGTGGATCACCTGAACCAGTTTCAGCATCAGAACATCCTGGCCTACCACCTCCTGGGGAACTATGGAAAAGCTGAATTTCATGACGACGGATCCATCAAGATCGTCGATTCCTCAGGGGATGAGGAGACGTTACGGGACGACTGCACTTTTTCCCATCAGAAAATTTCAAGCGGTCGACGTACCCTTGAACATCTTATGAACTACAAAAATATTCAGGATCTCATCCTGAATGGAAAGTTCTCTGACGCTGAAAACGCAGCATCATCCGAATGGGAAATAACCTCTCAGGAAGGTCTTTTTGGGTACAGTGTTCTCTTTGCCTCTCTTCAGGCTGAAGCTCAGGCGCGGTCAGGTAGAATTGACGAAGCAATCCTGACATGTCTTGACTCATATTCCACTTATCCCCGTTACGGCGAAGATTTGCCAGTTAAAGCCGGTTTGTTTGCCTACCTGTCCGGAGATTATCCAAAAGCTCTGGATATCTGGTCTTCCTCTATCGGAATGTTATACATGGGGCGTAGAAGTGAATCTTATACCTACAGGATTTACGCCGCGATTCTCTATGATCCGAAGCTTGCAGAAGAGCTTATATCAGGACGCGATGCACGGTTAAGCAAAACCGAACCATGGTATGAATATGCTCAATTCCAAAAGGGCTGGATTTCTCTTCTTGAAAAGAAAACTTCGGAGGCAAAAGAACTTTTTCAACCTGCATTGGAAACCCCAGGCATGGAAGAACATGTTGCGGGCTATTTTCTTGCCTCCCATTTCACAGGTACCTATTCGGACCGGGAATTTCAAGACTACCTGTCCAGGGGTGGCGGATTTCCCTTGGAACTTGAGTGGGTGAGTCACCTGTGCCATGGAAATCACGAGCAGGCTCATACGGTGTGGAGGGAGATGGTTCAGGATGCGTACCATAATTCCGGCACGGCTCTGATGGTTCCTCTTCTCAGGAAAGTATGCACCGTAAATGGGAGGGGTTCTCTGGTCGAAGATTCTCGATAGCAAATATTTATTATTTTCTTATTTATATTAATAAGAATAATACATATTAATATATAAACAACCTTAAGCCTGTGGAAAAGTGGAAAACTTTTAATAAATTCTAAATTTAAAGGTAGTTAGGATGAAAATACGCTTCGGAAAATCCTGCGGAGATCAGCGGAGGCCGTTCATCAGTTCTTCAAGGGTCTTGCGAAAATCCGGATTTTCCAGTCGAAGTTTCTCAATTTTATCCACAGAGTAGATGACGGTGGAGTGATGCTTGTTCCCAAAAAGTTTGCCGATCTCGGGAAAGGACATGTTGGTCATGGTTTTCAGGATCCACATGGCCACCTGGCGTGGGAAGGCAAATGTTTTGGCATTGCTCTTTCCCTTGATATCGGAAATTTTCAATCCGTAATAGTGGGCCACAACCTTGATGATCTTCTGAGGAGAAACCGGTGTGTCGTCAAGATTAATAATGCTCTTTAGAGCCTGGCGTGCCACTTCGGTGGAAAGTTCTTTACCGGTCAGGGAGGCAAAGGCCTTAACTCTTCGGTAGAGGCCTTCCAGATCACGAATGTTGGACCGCACGAGCTGGGAAATAAAAAGTGCAACCGGATCGGGCATTGTCACGCCCTCAAGCTCGGCTTTCTTCTTGAGGATCGCCACCTTCATTTCCAGATCAGGGGGCTGTATGTCCGCAAGGAGGCCCCATTCAAACCGGGACCTGAGTCGTTCCTCGAGGTGTTCAATTTCCCTGGGTAATCGATCTGAAGCCAGAACGACCTGTTTTTTGGCGTCGTAGAAAGCGTTGAACGTGTGAAACACTTCTTCCTGGGTTCGCTCTTTGGTACCGAGAAACTGTACGTCGTCCAGAAGGAGAACATCGGCCTGGCGGTAGTTATTACGGAATTCCATGAGGGCCTTATGACGAATGGCGTTGACAAGATCGGTATAAAAATCCTCAACTGACACATAAACGACGTTCAGGTCCGTAGTGGATTGGATGTACTGACCGACCGCCTGCATGAGATGCGTTTTTCCCAGCCCTGAATCCCCATAGATGAAGAGAGGATTATAGGAGATGGCCGGACTCTCGGCCACAGCCCTGGCGGCAGCATGTACGAACTGATTGGAGTCCCCCACGACAAAATTTTCAAAGGAAAAAGATGGATTCAAGGATGTACCCTTAACGCCCTTGCCCTTTTGTTTGTCCGGCTCCAGATCCACGGCGAAAGTCATGTCATAGGGAAATCCATAGGTTTCCTTGATCAGGTTCTCCAGAAGAGACTGAAAATTTTCCCGGATGGCTCGCGCATAGGTCTCATTGGGCACCTTCAGAACAATCTGGTGACCCGTAAATCCGACAAACCGCATGGGGCGAAACCATCGTTTAAACTCCGCTTCACCCACGGCATCAGCGAGATTTTTATGAAACAATTTCCATTTATCCATGGAGCCTTCCACAAGTTTTTATCAGCAAATTCCGCAATGGGGGAGCCATTATACCACCGGAAGAATCGGGTCACAACCTTGACCTTTAAACCTCTGTATGGTATGGTACTTGCCCTACATCTAGAGGAGGCATCTGATGAAGCGTACATACCAGCCCAACCGGCAGAAGAGGAAAAAAGTGCATGGTTTTCGTGCACGAATGTCCTCAAAAGGTGGCCGAAGGGTCCTTGCCAGCAGGCGTCGTAAAGGACGCTGGAGAATTGCCGTCTGAGTCTTTTCCCAGGTTAAGCCGATTACAGCACCGTAATCAGTTCCAAAAAGTATTCAAAGCGGGAAAGCGGTTTAAAGGCCAAACATTTACTCTTATCGCCACGCCGGGTGATGACGGTCTAGCACGCCTGGGATTGACCGTCAAAAAAACAGTCAACGGAGTCATACGAAACAGAATGAGACGCCGCTTGAAAGAGCTGTACAGAAGGCATCGCGATCTTCTCCCCATCTGCCCTGTGTGGCTTGTTATCCACGTACAGGCCAGGGGAGAAGTACCCTTCGACCGTCTGCACGATGATTATGTGGACACCCTTCGAAGGCTGAGAACATGGTTCGATTCATCCTTGTAACCATGGTCAGGACCTATCAGATTTTGATAAGCCCCCTTCTTCCATCTGCGTGTAGATTTACACCCACCTGTAGTGAATATGCGATAACCGCCATACGTACACATGGGCCGACCCGAGGAAGCTGGTTGAGCCTGAAACGTCTTTGTCGATGCCACCCGTTCCATCCGGGCGGGCACGATCCGGTGCCAACATGGAACGAAGAGTCCTCGTCGCGATAGCCCTGTCATTTCTTGTCCTGCTTGTATGGTTCAAGCTCTTTCCTCCCCCCAAACCGGAGGAAGCCAGAGAACCTGCCGCCATACAGGAGGTCCAGGAACCAGCAGAAATTCAGGTGACGGAAACAACCGCACCTGAAACACCAGCTCCCAGGGCCGATGCTCCCGAGATTCCGGCAGAACCGATGCCCATTGTGGAAGGTCTTCCCGGACAGGAGACCATTCTGTCCAATGAACGGGTAGCGTTTTCCATCGACAGCAGGGGCGCAGCCATTCGACACATTCGATTGGAACACCATCAGACCAACAAAGGACAGCCTGTTGATCTTTTACCCCATTTACCGCTGCATCTTGAATTTCAGGATCATGAAGATCTGACAAAGCTGATTGAAGAAGCACCCTTCCAGATGGTCCAATCCAAGGGCCGAGTGGAGTATACCTTTGGAAATGGAACCGTATGGATTCACCGGACCTACGCCCTCGAGGGAGATTTCCTGTCCTTTGAAGTTGAGGTCAAAGGAGTTCCAGAAGACTCCTGGGCCTTGACCCTGGGTCCCGTTTTGAGAGAGCTGGATGAAAGTGAAGCCAAGAGCAAGTTCATACAGGTCGCTCAATTTGTGGCATTTGAGTCTGAAAAACCGGAAAGAACAGCATCGAAGAAGCTGAAGGAAAAACTGACCATACAACAACCCCGGGGAGCCTATTACGGATTGGATGGCCGGTACTTTTCTGCCATCATTTTCCCGGAATCGGAGCTGGCCTCCATTCAGGCCGTAGCTGTGGAGGATGAAGTCAAAGTAACGTTTCTGCCCAAAGGCAATACCTTTACTGGAAACCTGTTTGCAGGCGGGAAACGTTATGATCAGCTGCTGTCAATGGATTCGCGTCTGGCGGCCCTGATCGATTTCGGCATGTTTTCCTTTATCGCGAAACCGATGCTCTGGATGTTGAACTGGCTGCATTCTCACGGGACCAACTACGGTCTGGCCATCATCATCCTGACGCTGATTATCCGGATCATCCTTTTTCCTCTCACGCACAAACAGCTCAAGTCGATGAAGGCGATGCAGAAACTTCAGCCTAAGATTGAGCGATTGAAGACGAAATATAAGAAACACAAAACCGACCCGGATGAACGGGCAAAAATGAACCAGGAAATGATGGAGCTTTACCGTGAAGAAGGGGTGAATCCCCTCGGCGGATGTCTTCCCCTCCTGGTCCAGCTGCCGATTCTCTGGGCGTTCTACATGCTTCTTTCGACGGCCATTGAGCTTCGACACGCCCCGTTTTTTCTATGGATCGTCGATCTTTCCGCTCCCGATCCTTTCTATGTCACCCCGATTCTCATGGGGGCAGCCATGCTGATCCAGCAGATCATGACCCCCACGGCAGGTTCCGCCTCCCAGAGAAAAATGTTCCTGATTATGCCGATTGTCTTTACCTTTGTCTTTCTGGGATTCCCATCAGGACTTGTATTGTACTGGCTTACGAACAACGTCTTCCAGATCATGCAGACGGTTGTATATCAGCATTTAGAGAAGAAGGAGGCCTGATCTCCATGGTTGTCAAAAAAACCTTTTCAGGCAAAACACTGGATGAAGCCCTCGAGGCTGCCACCCGCGCCTATCGCAAACCCAGGGAAGAAATAGAGTACAGGGTTCTTGTAGAGAAAAAGAGTCTATTTGGCCTGGCCAAGATGGTAACCGTCGAAGTTATCGAGACGGAATTTCCGCCTGTCATTCGGACCATTCTGAACAAGATTATTGTTGGCATGGGGCTCAGCCTGAGCTACGAAATCGATGCCGACGACGAAAGCCTTCAGATCGAGCTTACCGGCGACGATCTGGGTCTTGTTCTTCACCGGAACGGAGAGCTTCTTGATGCAATCCAGACTCTCGTGATTCAGGCCACCAAACAGGAAGATTGGGATCAGCGGGTTGTTGTGGATGCCGATGGATTCCGGGAAAAATTGCGGGCAAAACTTCAGCGGATGGCGCGGCAGACGGCGAACCGGGTTAAAAAGGAAGGTCGACCCAGAAAGCTGGAACCCCTTCCACCCCATCTCAGAAAGATCGTTCACCTGTCACTTTCCAAATCCAGGGATGTCGTAACCCACAGTGAGGGCAACGGCTATTTCAAACAGGTCATCATCTCTCCTCAGGACCGGTGACCCCATTGCTGCTTCGATAACGCCTCCGGGACGATCGAGTATCGCCGGAATTCGCGTTTCAGGTCGGGAGGTTGTGGACCGTCTTCAGATCCTTCTGGGAAAAGAGCTCCCGGACCATACCCTTGTAATTGGTGCCCTGGAGGGAATCGATACCGTCACAGCCGTGGCGTACCATGCTCCCCGGTCCTATACCGGAGAAGACGTTGTAGAACTGTTCTGCCACGGGAACCCTCTGGTCGTTCGACTGATTTTATCGCGACTTTACTCCGCCGGGTTTCGTCCTGCGGAACCGGGGGAATTCTCTATTCGGGCTGTTCTTCATGGAAAGATGGACCTCCTTCAGGCAGAAGGCGTCGCCATGGTGATCGATGCAGGAGAGGAATCGACCCTTGCGCAGGCATCTCGAACGCTGGAGGGAAAATTTTCTCATGAAATCAGGGCCTTGCGGGAAATGGTCGTGGATCTCCTCGGTGAGGTCCAGGCTGTCATCGAATTTCCGGAGGATGATCTTCCGCTGAATCGCCAGTCTTTGATCCGGACGATGGAGGTCGTGCTTCAAAAGGCACAAAACCTGCTTGCTTCATCGAGAAACCTGAACGCAAAACCCGGAATTACCATTACAATTGCCGGACCGCCCAACGTGGGAAAGTCCACGCTGTTCAATGCGCTTCTCGGGTGGGAACGGGCCATCGTTCATACGGAGCCCGGGACCACCCGGGACCATCTGGAAGAAAATCTTGAAATCCGGGGAGTTCCTGTGACGCTTCAGGATACCGCCGGGGTTCGCGAAGCCTTGGATACCGTTGAGGGAGAAGGCGTGAGGAGGACGAAAAATCTTCTGGAGGGATCGGACGCCGTCCTCTTTGTTGTGGACTCCACGGTGTGGACCCCGGAAACAGAAGCCCTGTGGGAATCTTTACTTCCTTCGAAAAAGCTTCTCATCTGGAATAAGGTGGATCTCTCGGCTCCTCCGGAATCCGTTGCAGGAATATCTTTAGCAGCGTCGGCTCTTCAGCGAATCGGCATCGAGGCGGTTCAGGAAAAGATCTCTTCCTGGATCGAAGATCTCGTCGAAACATGGTCCCAGTACACGTATGCGTTGAATCAAAGGCAAAAACAGGCATTGGAGACCTTTGTCGCGCGGCTGAATGACGCTATTGAGGGTGTCGATTCGAACCGGGGAGAAGAGGAAATCGCCTTTCTGATCCAGGAGGGTGTGGATCCTCTCTCTGCCCTCCTGGGGGAAATTACCCCCGATGAGGTCTTTCAGCGGGTCTTTTCGACCTTCTGTATCGGAAAATGAAACCCTATGACCTGATTGTCGTCGGGGGCGGGCACGCCGGAATTGAAGCGGCACACGCGGCTGCACGAATGGGTGCACAGACCCTGTTGATATCAATGAGCCTGGATGGTCTCGGAAAGATGTCCTGCAACCCGGCAATTGGAGGCGTATCCAAAGGGAATCTGGTTGTGGAGCTGGATGCCCTGGGGGGAATCATGCCCCTCGCAGCCGATGCCTGCTCCATCCAGACCCGAATTCTGAATCGATCCCGAGGGCCTGCGGTTCGCGGCCTCAGAGCCCAGGAGGATCGGGATGCCTACTCCCGCTGGATGAAGGTCCACCTGGTTCGGATTCCCGGTCTCATCGTCCGGCAGGGCGTGGTATCTGCACTATCGGTCAAGGGCGGAAAAATTCAGGGAGTGGAGGTGCTGGGAGAGGGGTTTATCCCATCCCGGGCCGTGATCCTGACAACCGGCACATTCCTGCGGGGGTTGATTCACATTGGCCTTGAGCACTATCCCGCCGGGCGTGCGAGTGAACCTCCCTCCACGCATCTCGCGGAAAGCCTCGAGCGGATCGGAATTCGTCTCGGACGTTTGAAGACGGGAACGCCGCCTCGTGTATTGAAAAGCAGTATCAATCTCGAAATACTTGAACGCCAGAACGGGGAAAGGGATACCCCGCCATTTTCCATAAGGTCACGGTCCCGATCGTCCAGGCAGGTTCCGTGTTACATCACCTACACCAGCGAGCGGGTCCACGATATTGTGCGGAACAATATCCAATACAGTCCCATGTACGCGGGTGTAATCGAGGGCCGGGGCCCGAGATATTGTCCTTCCATTGAAGACAAGGTCATGAAGTTCCCCCACCATCGGCGCCACCAGATCTTTATTGAGCCTGAAGGATGGAAAGACCCGGAAGTCTATCTGAATGGTGTCTCTACCAATCTTCCGCTTCCTGTTCAGGAAGAGATGATCCACGCCATCCCCGGTATGGAACGTGCCGTTATTGTTCGCCCCGGTTATGCCATCGAGTACGATTTTGCCGATCCCGCGCAGCTGCAGCACACATTGGAAGTACGAGAGGTTCAGAACCTTTACCTCGCCGGACAGATTAACGGGACATCCGGATACGAAGAAGCGGCGTGCCTGGGTTTTCTTGCGGGGGTCAATGCTGTTCTTTCCCTCCGGGGAGAGGAGCCTCTGGTCCTTCGCAGGGATGAGGCTTATATGGGAGTTATGGTTGACGATCTTGTCCTCAAAGGCGTGGATGAGCCTTACCGTATGATGACGGCCCGGGCCGAATTCCGCCTCCATCTGGGATATCAAACGGCCTACCGGAGGCTCGTTTCCCACGCGGAACGTCTGAGCATTATGACGAAGCGTACGTTGAATTCTGTGAAACAGCGGGAAGCGGATATTACGGAAGCCGTACGCGAACTCGAGATCCTTCCGGTCACGCCCGGCGCCGAAATGAAACAGCGTGTCATGGAAGAGTATGGGATAAACCTTCAAAAGGAAACGACGGCCGCCGGCCTTTTTCGTCGGGTGCGGGGGGAACTTTCGCGCATGCTTCGACTTCTCGGTCAGCCCGCCGAAGAAACCGGGGACTTCCTGGAGCGCATTTCCTATGATCTGATTTACCGTCATTATGCGGAGAAACAGGGCCAGCTCATGGAGGACCTGAAAAAATGGGAATCGATGTCGATCCCGATCGATCTGAAATATGAAACCATCCAGGGACTTTCCATGGAAATGGTGGAGAGACTTTCACATACACGACCCGGCACCCTGGCTCAGGCCATGCGGATTCCGGGAGTGACTCCTTCCGCGATCACGGCTCTCTATGTCTACCTCCGATCGAATTAAGTCCTTTGCCCGGTCTGTCGGATATGAGCCGACTCCTTTTCAGTGGGAATCCCTTGAGCGCTATGCAAATCTGGTCGTTGAATGGAACCGGGCCATCAACCTGGTTCGTTTCAGAAATCAGGAGGAACTGTGGATTCGCCATATTCTGGAACCCCTCATCCTTCTCCCCTCTCTACACGCACGCACGTTTGTCGACATTGGTGCCGGAGCGGGGTTTATGTCGATACCTGTTGCCATCTGCAGACCCGATATCGATGTCATCGGGCTGGAGTCTGCCCCCAAGCGAGCCGCCTTTCTGGCACGCGTAGTGCGGGAACTACAATTGCCTTACAGGCTGGTTCGTGATAGATTTGAACGATGGATTCCATCCAAAACGCTAGAAGATACGCTTGTTGTCGCCCGGGCTTTTCCTTCATGGGAGAAAGTGTTACCACCTCTATTGCGACGTTCGGAACCCGGCGCCTCGATCGCCCTCTTTGTCGGAGAGGACTGGGAAACACGTGTCGCCTCCTTTCTTCCCTTCTGGACCGTGTCTCTTGTGATGCCCATGCCTGAAAAAACCTCATCTTTTGTGGTCTTTCTCGGGAATGTTTCACGTGAAACATGATGCCGATCTACACGGTATCCAACCAGAAAGGCGGAGTGGGAAAGACCACGACAGCCGTTAACCTGGCCGCAGAGCTGGCCTTGCTTGGAAAGAAAATTCTTCTCGTCGACATCGATCCGCAGGCTAATGCAACCACGGGCCTGGGGTTTGGCAAGGATGAGGTTCACAACGTCTTCACCGTTCTCTTTAATAAAGTCTCCATCGATGATGCCATACGGGAAACCATTGTGCAGAATCTTTATATCGTACCGGCAAACCGGGATCTGGTTTCGGCAGAGATTAACCTGCATGACCTTCCCGACCGGGAATATCGATTGAAAACCGTTCTTGACGGAATACAAAAATCATACGATCTAATTTTTCTCGATACACCACCCTCTCTCGGTTTGTTAACCGTCAATGCTCTGGCTGCTGCGGACGCACTCCTGATACCGATTCAATGCGAGTATTACGCGTTGGAGGGCCTCTCCGACCTGGTGGGAACCGTAGATCGCGTCCGAGGTTCGCTGAATCCCTTTCTTGAGCTGGCCGGGATCGTTTTGACAATGGTGGATGAAAGGACGAATTTAAGCCAGCAGGTAGCGGATGAGGTGCGAAGATACTTCCCGGACAGGGTTTTTCAATCGATGATTCCCAGAAACGTCCGCCTCAGTGAATGCCCCAGTTTCGGGAAACCCATCAGCCTCTACGATCCGCGCTGTAAGGGTGCGGAAGCCTACCGAGAACTCGCGCTGGAATTTTTACAAAGGAGACTGGCATGAAACGCAATGCTCTGGGCCGGGGACTCGCGTCACTGATTCCTGAGGGTGAGGGTGCTCTCTCTCAGAGTATCCGTCTCGTGGACATCAACTCCATTGTTCCCAACCCCTATCAGCCACGTATGAAGATGGGAAAAGAGGAACTGCAGTCGCTTTCGGAAAGCCTGCAGCGAAACGGGATGATTCAGCCCGTACTCGTCACAAGAGGCGAGAAAGGATTTACCCTTGTGGCCGGTGAACGCCGGTATCAGGCGGCGAAGAGTCTGGGGTGGAAAACTGTTCCTGCCATCATCAAGGATCTCTCCACCCCTCTTGAGCTGCTGGAAGTTGCCCTTATTGAAAATCTTCAACGGGAAGATCTGGATCCCATTGAAGAAGCAAGAGCCTATGTGACACTGAAAGAAGAATTCAATCTCACCCAGGAAGAGATTGCGAAGCGGGTGGGACGCAGCCGTGCTGCCGTTGCCAACAGTCTCAGGTTGCTGGATCTCCCGGACGAGATCCAGTCCCTTCTTCGAGATGGAGCCCTGACTGCCGGGCACGCCAGAACTCTTCTCAGGGAAGGCTCTGAAGAAGCTCAGATTAAGCTGGCTCACGCCATGATGGGCGAAGGGTGGACCGTCCGGGAATCGGAACGGAGAATCCGTGAAAGAAAACCCAGGAAGAAACCCCGGGATCTTTTTGTGGTGGATGCTGAAGAACGTTTGATGCAGGTGTATAAAACGCGGATTGAGATCCGTCGACGCGGGAAACGGGGTATGATACGATTACATTTTCACTCGGAAGATGAGTTGATCCGAATCGTGGATACGCTAATGGGAGGACGTTATGGCAAGAAGCGGTGAACTCAACGGCTTTCTTGATGAAGGATGTCTGATCGAAGGTTCTGTCACCTTTCAGGATACACTCCGGGTTGATGGGAAGATCAAGGGAACGATCATCAGCCAGAAAGATCTGATTATCGGGCCTTCCGGATTTGTCGAGGGTGAGATCCACGTTGGTGTTCTGCAGGTATCGGGGACGGTGCGGGGTAAGGTAAAAGTATCGGGAAAGATCTTTATCCACAGAGGAGGAAAGGTCTTTGCCGATATCGATACTCCCAGCCTGATTATCGAGGAAGGAGCCGTTTTTCAGGGCGCCTGTTCGATGAACGGTGCCGGAAATCAGCAGCACACACGGCCCGAACCAGAACAAAAGGGTTGATGCAATTGCATTTTCTGCCCTTTTAGGGTACCCTTGTAAGGTTCATCTTTAAGAATGTTGAGGTAAACGACTATGTCGACACCGTTGAAGTACATGCGCGAAGAGTTTAAAAAGCTCCAGTGGGCGCTCTACCTTGTTATCCTTGCCTTTATCGTTCTCATCTTTGCGTCGTGGGGATCAGGGGGACGATTGGGTGGTAGTGAGCTCAGCGGTGATGTGGTTCTCCAGGTGGGTTCCACTTCCGTGACTGCGCAGGAGTTTTACAAGATCTACCAGAGGCAGGTTGATCTATACCGGCAGATTTATCGGGACAACTTCAACCCGGAAATGCTTCGAAGCATGAATGTGGCCGGTCAGGTAATCAACCAGATCGTTGAACGGGAAATTCTTGCCAACCAGGCTGTGAAAGCCGGAATTCAGATCAGCAATGATGATGTGTTCGAAGAGATTATGACCATTCCTGCCTTCAAGGACGAACAGGATCAATTTGTCGGGAAGGATCGGTACGTTCGCATTCTCCAGGCCAACCGTATGGAGGCTTCCACCTTTGAAGCCGACCTCCGAAAAGACCTTCTTGTACAGAAATATCGACAGCTTCTGAAAGATTCTCTCGTGATTCCCGAAATGGATATTCGCGAAGAGTACATGAAGCAAAGCGTCTCCTCGACGGTGAATTATCTCTTTGTTCAGGATTCGATCTTTGAATCCCAGGTAACCGTAACGGAAGAGGACCTTACAGTTTATTACGAGAGTCACCGGGACGAATTTGACAGGCCGGAGCGGAGAAAGATCACCTATCTCCTTGCAGACCTGGTCAAGATCAAGCCCACGATTCCCGTGGACGATGCTGCGATTACAACTTATTATGAAACTCATCAGGACGAGTTCCGCCAGGAAGAGCAGGTGGAGGCACGACATATCCTGATCAAAACCGATTCGCGTTCCGAGGAAGAAGCTCTGGCCCGGGCACAAAAGGTCAAAAAAGATATTGATGGAGGGATGGATTTCGCAGAGGCGGCGAAAAAATATTCGGAAGACCCGTCCAATGCACAGACCGGCGGGAACCTGGGATTTTTCGGTCGGGGCCGAATGGTTCCTCCCTTTGAAGAAGCGGCCTTCTCCCTGCCCGTCGGTACGGTATCCGATCCGGTAAAGACCTCTTTTGGATATCACATCATTGAGGTCATGAGCCACAAAAATGAAGGTGTCCGCCCTCTGGCGGAAGTTGAATTTATGATTCGAGATCGCCTGAGCCGGGATCGTGCCGAAGAGGCCGCCCGTCTCAAGGCGCAGGATATTTACGCCTCTCTGGCCGGGAAGGAAACGCTTACCGATGATGAACTTCGGTCCATTGCGGACAGCGATCCTGTCCTCACATTTAATACCACCGATTTCTTTGCGGACGGCGATACCGTTCCCGGAATCGGTAAAAATGACGAGTTTATGAGTGCCGTATTTTCCGCCGAGATGACGGTGGGCAAGATCACAGCGCCCATCAAGATCGGACGGGGATATGCCATCTGCCGTCTTGCGTCGGTTGAAGCTGCCGGGGTTCCGCCGCTGGAAAATATTAAAGATCAGGTGACAGCCAGTGTCCGGAAGAAGATGGCTCATGAAAAGGGACAGGAACGTCTTCTGGAGATGATAGCGGGAGGGTCCGACCTGGATGGTCTGGCCCGGGCCTTCAACCTTAAGATTAAAGAGGATCAACAGGTCCGTTATCTCTCGCCCATTCCCATTCTGGGAAACAAGAAGACTCTCCACGATACGCTGGCCAATGTACAGGTGGGCGTTTTGACCGACCCGATGGATGTCAATAATGGCTGGGCACTCTTTGTGGTGAAGGAGAGGAAGGCCCTTGACACAGAGGACTATGATAAGCAGAAGGATTCCATTCGGGACCGTCTGAAGGACCAGCAGGTTACCTCACTCATTCGTGCCGCCGTAGATTCACTGAAAGAAGAGACAAAAATTATTGTTAACCAGGAGTACCTGGCCCGACTCTCCTGATGATCGCATCCCTTTGCGGCGAAATCCAGACCCTGACTCCCTCCGCCTGTATCCTTCGGGTGGGGGGAGTTGGTTATTTCTGCCATATTCCCTTTTCGACCTTTCGTGCCATCAAGGACCGCCCTTCCCCGGTGACCCTGTGGACCCACACCCACGTCCGGGAGGACATCCTGGCCCTTTATGGCTTTGCGACGGAATCGGAACGGGAAGTCTTTCAGCGACTCATCGCCCTGAACGGAGTGGGTCCAAAAGTGGCTCTCTGCGTCCTGTCCGGCCTGGGTGCGGAGGAGATCGTTCGAGCGGTGCAAAACCAGGACGTGGCCGTTCTTGCTTCCATTCCAGGCATCGGTCCCAAGACAGCCAATCGGATCATCTTTGAACTCAAAGGCAAGCTTGACGATACACTGCCGGGGACTCCGTCATCTTCTATGAGATCCGATGCCCTTTCCGCTCTTGAGAATCTCGGGTATCGCTCCATTCAGGCTGCCCGGGCTGTAGATGCAGTCCTCCAGCGGAGTGGAGATATGGATCTGGAAGGAATCCTGGTGGAAGCTCTGAAGGATCTTTCCCGCTGATGGACAAGGATCTCCTTGCCTCAGGTCGACTCCGTGATGAGGAAGTCTGGGAACGAACGGTACGGCCTCGGAGCCTCGATGATTTCATTGGACAGAATGATATTAAAAAGAACCTTTCGGTCTTTATTCAGGCAGCACTGAAGAGGAATGAGACCCTGGACCACGTTCTTTTTTCTGGACCTCCGGGTCTCGGGAAGACGACACTGGCCCACATTATCGCGCTGGAAATGAACACGACCCTGAGGCTGGTTGCCGGGCCGTCAGTAGAAAAGGCCGGCGATCTTGCTGCAATCCTCACCAACCTCGAAAAGGGAGGGGTTCTCTTTATTGACGAAATTCATCGCCTCCACCCTGCGGTTGAAGAGATCCTGTACCCGGCCATGGAGGACTTCCGCCTCGACGTGATCATCGGACAGGGACCGGCCGCTCGAACCATGAAGATCAATCTTCCGCCCTTTACCCTCGTGGGCGCAACGACGCGATCAGGCTTGATCACGTCGCCTCTCCACTCACGATTTGGCATTGTGAACCGTTTGAATTATTACGACACAGAACCCCTTACGATGATCGTGAACAGGACGGCCCGGATCCTGGGGGTCGATCTCGATCCTGATGCGGCCATCGAGATTGCAAAACGGGGCAGGGGAACACCGCGTATCGCCAATCGCCTTTTCCGGCGCGTCAGGGATTTTGCCGACGTGGAGGGGGAGGGCGTGGTCACTCTTTCCATTACGCGGACCGCGCTCACGAGTATGAGTGTGGATGAATTTGGCCTGGACGACCTGGATCGAAAGATCATCACGATCATCATGGATCGTTTTGACGGCGGTCCCGTGGGTCTGAAGTCGATCGCCGCCTCTCTCGGTGAGGATCCCTCCACCCTGGAAGACGTTTACGAACCCTTTCTTGTTCAGGCTGGGTTCCTGGCCCGTACCCCCAGGGGGCGAGTGGTTACACCCCTGGCCTATCAGCATCTGGGAGTCAAAGTTCCACCGGGAAGCCAGGGAACCCTGGGCACCTGACAATGGCCAGAGGTATTCTCATCGCCAACCCTGCGGCTGGAAGGAAGGACAAACGGGCCGTGGTAGATACCCTTCTGAGAATGGCTCATGAATCGGGTCTTTCCCTGACGCTCGAATTGACTCAGTATGCGGGTCATGCAGGTGTTCTTGCCCGACAGGCCAGAGAAGAAAACCTTGATGCTGTTGCCGTGTTCGGGGGTGACGGCAGCATCCGGGAAGCCGGGGAATCTCTTATCCATTCCTATATTCCACTGTACATCCTTCCCGCCGGAACCTCCAATGTCCTGGCCCGCTCCCTCCAGATTCCCCTCAACCCTTTGAAGGCAGCGTCAATTTTTCGGGAAGGGAATATCGTAAACCTGGACGGGGGAACAGCCAATCATCATACGTTCTTCTTTATGTGCGGTGCCGGAATCGATGCGAACATCATGGCGGCTGCCCACATCCCCGCGAAAAAACTCCTGGGAAGGGCCTCTTTCTATCCAGCTGTCCTTCGAGAATTCTTTACCTACGACTTTCCCTTGCTTCACGTTGACGTGGATGGAGAAACTTTCTCAGGAAGCTACATCGCCGTGACCAATATCCCTCATTTTGCAGGTCCTTATCGCCTCTGTCCTCCGGCTCGCTATGATGACGGACTTCTGGATGTGGTGATTTTCAAGGGTAGAAGGCGAAGAGATTTCCTTAGCTATTTCTGGAGAATTAAGAAGGGAGACCTTCTTGACCGGCCCGATGTGGTTCATCGGAAGGGAAGAAATCTTCGCATTTCATCCGAATCACAGGTCCGGTACCAGTTGGATGGAGACACCATGGGAGAAGTCCCCGTTGAGATCAGGGTCATTCCCGGTGCTCTGAAAGTCGTTCGATGAAGGTTCTTCTCGGCTATCTCTACCTGTGTGCCGCCTGGGGAACGTCCTGGATGGTGATCAAGTTCTCCAATGCTGCATTTCCCCCGCTCATGGGCGCATCTTTCCGTTTCTGGCTTGCAGGTTTAATCCTTCTGGGAGTTGCGACTCTGTCAGGGAGCCTTCAAAGACTGGAAAGAAATGATCTCAAGCTTCTTCTCTGGACAGGGCTTCTGACCTTTAATATCGGGTACGGAATCGTGTATCTCGCAGAAATGCACATCGATTCCGGTATCGTGGCGACTCTCTTTGCAACCTTTCCGATTTTCTGTGCCTTTCTGGGGCACTGGCTGATTCCAGAGGAAAAACTCGGGATCCAGGGATTCCTTGGCGTCTTTCTCGGGTTCATTGGGGTAGCGGTTCTTTCCTTTCCAGGACTCGGCGGACCTTCCGTGGAAGACGTTCTCTGGATGCTTCTGGTCATTCTCTCGCCCTTCGCCTGTGCTCTGAACGTGGTTATGATCAAGAGAAGGGGGGATGCGCTTAATCCCTATACTCTCAACATCATACCCATGATTATGGGAGGGGCCGGGCTCATGGTGCTCTCCTTTCTGAGTGAAGATCTTTCCACGTTAAAGATTACGGTACCCGGGCTCATGGCCCTGGGGCACCTGACCATCGTGGTTACCGTCATTGCGTTTTCTCTTTACTATTGGTTACTGAAGCGTATGCCCCTGGTCCTGCTGTCCTCCACGGCCTATCTCTCCCTGATTCTTGCCGTGATTGCCGGATATGCCATTCTGGGAGAACCGGTCACACTGAGGAGAATCATGGGTATCGCATTTATCCTCGTCGGGGTTTCCCTCGTTCAAAGGGACCAGCGCGACGTGGCTGTCTTGGAACCTGTTCCCGGACCATGACCCACGATCCAAAATCTGCCAGGTCGGGGAAGTTCTGGGACGCCTGGCGCCGAGCGAGACAGGAGGAACCTGCGAACAGATGGTCGGACTGGTGGACCTGCCCCATTCTCATTCAGAGATTTTTTCAGAAAATTCTCAAAGAGCCCTGCTCCTCCGAGGAAATCTTTTTTAAGGCTCTCGCAAAGCGTGTTTCCTGGCCGGCCCATCCCCGAACACTGAGTCTCTGCGGAGGGATCGGAGATCTTGAGCTACGCCTGATCCGCTATGGCCTTCTGGGGGAGACGACGATTCTTGAGATCAGTGAGGAAGCCGTCAGGGAAGGAAGAAAACGGACGTCCGACAGCCCTGTTCCCGTCAAATTTGTTCAAAAAGATGCCAATACCGGAGAATTTGGGCGCGGAGAATACGACCTTGTCTTATCGAATTCTGCCCTTCATCATCTCGATAAACTGGAACAGGTCTCGGCCGGTATTGTCGATGCGATGAAGCCCAACGGAGTATTTATCTTCCAGGAATATACCGGACCGGACCGGTTTCAATGGGAGGAACCCTGGACTCGAGCTGCCCGGAGAATTCTCGGAGTTCTTTCCCGAAACAGGCCCGAACTTTCCATACCCCGGAGTCCCTGGATACCTTCCATAGAAGAGATCGAGACTCAGGACCCTACAGAGGCTATTCATTCTTCGCAAATTCTTCCGACTTTGAAATCGTTCTTCACCTTTCAGCTTCTTGCGCCAATGGGAGGCGCTCTCTACCAGATGCTCTTTCCACTCATCCTTCCTCTTCTGAATCCGGAGGATCCCGGAGATCATGCTCTTGTGGAAAGGATCTGCGCCATCGAGGATTCCTTAATGAACTCGTATGGATATTCCTCCCATTTTACCTTCGGTGTCGCCCGTCCGGCTCCTGCGGACAGCTGTGTTCAAATGAAGGTGCATGAAAGACCCGATCCCGGTGTGGTAGGATAGGCGAACCATGCATCTTCGTTCGATCCCCGTTCCCGCTCTCTCCCGATGGCAGATGATCTTCGCCCTCTTCCTGGTTCTGCAGGGCGCGTTTCCGGGCCATCTTGTCTATTGCACGTCAAAGGGAGGCCATGCCGAGATCGAGTGGAGCGGAGCGAGGTCAACAAGTTGCTGCCACACCGATACCCGTTTTCAGACTTCCTCCGCTGAACATGCTGACCATTTCCATGAGAATTCCTGTCACGATATTGAACTGATCAGACCCGGGCTGCCTGTCTCTCTACAGGGACCACCATCGTTCCCTGCCGGAAATCAATCGATATTTCCCGGTAAAGAATCTGTCAACTCAGGACGTACCGATCTCTCCACGCCGCCCTCCTTCTTTCGGCCTGTTTTTTTCCCGGATACCGATATTCTGCTGATCTGATCCTCCTGACCTGAGCTGTAAACTCAATTCAGGAGGAAAAATATGATACAGAAGTTTCGATGGATCCTATGTGGGTGTTGCCTGGGCCTGCTGGTCCTTCCCCGCATGGCTGCGGGAGAGAGTTCCGCTGTGGAAAGCGTGACATACCGGACGATTACGCTACAGGAGGCGGTGCGCACTGCCCTTGAGGCCAATCTTTCCATTCGGGTGTCCCGAACGGAAGTTCTTCAAGCGGGTGCCGACGTAATCCAGTCAAAATTGATAGCAAACCCGGAGCTCGTCGCCGAAACAGAAAATTTCAGTGGAACCGGCATGTTTCAAAATCGTGACAGCATGGAGCAGAGCCTGGTACTGTCACAGGAAATTGAACTGGGCGGTAAAAGAAAAAATCGAATCGTAAAGGCCCGTGTTGCTGAGACCCTGAAAAAGCTGGATTTGGAATTAGATGAGCTCTCCCTCTGCCGGGATGTAGCGCTGGCTTTCTTTGATCTCCTTGGCTGGCAGGAAAGGGTGAAGGTCCTGCAGGACCGCAGTGCCATTGCCAATGAAATGGCGCAGACCATAAAAGTGCGGGTTGAGGCTGGCAAGGTTCCCCATCTGGAGTCTCTTCGCGCTTCGGTCTTGGCGGAATCCGCCCGCCTGAGGCTTCTGGAAGCCAGAAACCAGATGAATGTGGCCGATTTGGCCCTTCAAACCCTTCTGGGCAAAGGAGAAGAGCAACTCTTGCGGGCAACGTATCGTCCGATTGGAAGGAAAGATCTTTCTATGGATGCAGGTGATTGGGATTCCAATGCGGAAGATCACCCCTTTGTTCTTCGGTATTTGATCATTCACGATCTTCGGGAGGCTGAACGAAAAGTTGCACGATCCCTCCAGTACCCCGACATTGTCCTGAGTGGCGGTGTCCGGTGGTTCGAGGAGTCCGGAGATCGGGCTTACCTTGCAGGGTTGTCCATCGGCCTGCCCATTCTTCATCGAAACCAGGGGGAAATAGCCAGGGCAGACCTGGAACTTGACCGAGCCCGCCTGGAAGTCCGGGCACGAGTGCTTGAGATAGAGAAAGAGCGATCTCGTATCCGGATCGGGCTGGATTCATCGAGTGAGGCCATGAATGCATATCAGACTTCCATTCTGACTCAGGCCGAGGAAGCGTTTCAGTATGCCAGGGAAAGCTATATTGCAGGAAAAATTGGCTATGTGGCTCTTTTGGACGCCATGAACAACCTCTTCGAAATCAGGGAGGCTTATGTGAACGTTTTCATTGAATATTACAACCAGCGTGCCCGGGCCGCATTTATTACAGCGGACCGTGATTGGTTTATCTCAGAGGTGGAACCATGATCAGGATTCCTTCTTTATGGCTTCGGTATATCCTGCTTTTATCGCTGTTTTTGGGGCTGGTGCTTCTTTCTGCCTGTACGGATCTGGCTGGAAACAACGAGGAGAAATCAGAAACCCATGAGACCGCTCGGGAAGAAGGCGACCATGAAGCAGAAGAACATGAGGAGACGTCTGTCACTCTGAAAAACCTCAATCTTCAGGTGGAGACTGCGGCCGCGGGAACCCTCGAACTCGTAACCGAGCTGGTAGGAGAAGTGAAGGTGAATGAAGATCGAATGGCGCATGTCGCCCCCAGGGTCAGCGGTATTGTTCAAAGCGTCTATTACAGCCTGGGCGATCAAGTCAGCAAAGGGGATGTCCTGGCCACCCTCTCCAGCCGGGAGCTTGCCGACACAAAAGCTGCGTATCTCGCCGCAAGGGAACGCCTGTCCCTTGCCGAATCCACCTACACGCGGGAAGAAACCCTGTTTACCAAGAAAATTTCATCCGAACAGGAATATCTCGATGCACGAAACGGACTGGCTGAAGCACGGATTGAATCCCGTTCCGCGGAGCAGAAACTCCTCGCCCTCGGGTTCACTCCGGAAGATTGTTCCGCCATGACCCCGGGCTCCGATGACTCCCTGACCCGTTACCCGATCCAGGCTCCCTTCGATGGAATCGTGATCGAGCGCCATTTGACCCTCGGGGAAACCGCGCAGGCCGAGTCGCCCATATTCACGATTGCCGATCTTTCCACCGTCTGGATCGACCTTCAGGTTTACCAGAAAGATATAGGGCATATACGCGCGGGGCAAATGGCCAATATCAAAACGGATCATGGCACAGAGACATCGATTCCCATCAAGTTTGTCCAGCCGCTTATGGGAAAGGAAACGCGGACCGCCCTGGCCCGGCTTATAACGGAAAACCATGACGGCCGATGGCATCCCGGCTGCTTTGTCACCGCAGAAGTCATCACGGAAACCCTTGAAGTATCTATCCGGGTCCCCCGGGAAGCTGTTGTCGCCCTGGACGATGGAGTCCCGGTCGTCTTTGTCCGGGATGACCATGGATACGATCCAGTTCCCGTAAAACCAGGCCGGGAAGATCGAAATTACGTGGAAATTCTTTCCGGGCTGAATCCCGGGGATCCCTACGTTTCCCGGGGAGCGTTCTCTCTTCGGGCCGAACGGATGAAGGGATCCCTCGGACATGGCCATGCTCACTGAGGCCGATTCATGACTGACGCTTATTTTTCCTGGATACTGCGAAACCGCGTTCTGGTGCTTTTCCTTCTTGCCGCCGTGATGGTGGCGGGAGCCATCCAGTTTACCCGCCTTCCCACAGATGCCTTCCCTGATATCTCACCTGTAATGGTTCCCATTTTTGTGGAGGCTCACGGGATGGCCCCGGAGGAGGTGGAACGCCTGATCACACAGCCGATTGAATCGGCCATGAATGGACTGCCGGGTGTCAAAGAACTGAAATCGACCTCAGCGTTTGGTATGTCGGTGATCTATGTCTATTTTGAAGACGGTCTGGATATCTATTTTTGCCGACAGATCGTCTCCGGAAGACTCTCAGGAGCCTTGTCCGATCTCCCCGATCTTCACGAACCTCCGAGTCTGGGACCCATATCTACCGGCCTCGGAGAAATTTACATGTACTATCTGACCCTTGATGAGGGTGCCGATACGGAAGGAAAGGATAAGCAGACCTATCTGCGGGAAGTAAATGACTGGATTGTGAAGCGGCAGATTCAGATGGTACCCGGAATCACGGATATCCTCTCCATGGGGGGGTATGTACTGCAGTATGCCATCGAGGTAAACCCCCGTGATCTCCATCGGTACAAACTGGACCTGGACGATATCGTGGATGCGGTTGTATCCAATAATGACAACGTGGGTGGGCAATTCCTTGTGCTGGGAGTGGAAGAGTATTTAGTCAGGGGAATCGGTCTTGCCGAAACCCGGGAAGATCTGCGCAACATTCAGGTCAAGGTCGTGGAAGGGACCCCCATCCGGATCGGCGACGTTGCAGAGGTGAAATTCGGACGTGAGGAGCGTCGGGGTGTTGTCGTTCTGAATGGAGAAGAGGAGATTGTCGCGGGGATTGTACTCAAACTTTACGGGGAAAACACATCTGAAGTGATCGATCGGCTTTCCCGGAAAATGCCGGAAGTCATAGAAGCCCTTCCCCCGGGAGTCCACCTGGTCCCATATTACAACCAGAGCCGTCTGGTGCATCACGCCGTCACGACAGTTCGTAATGCAATGGCTCTCGGCGGATTACTGGTTCTGCTCTCCCTGTTCTTTTTTCTGGGACGTCTTCGCACGGCACTGATCGTGGCCATATCGATCCCCTTTTGCGCATTTTTCGCCTTTCTTCTAATGGGATGGGCAGGCCTGTCGGCCAACCTGATGTCCCTGGGAGGAATCGCCATTGCCATAGGAATGCTGGGAGACGGTTCCATTGTCATGGTGGAAAATATCTCCCGGCTCTACTCCCGAAAGGAAAGGGAGAAGAGACTTACCCGGTCGGAATGTCTCCTCCAGGCGGCCCGGGAAGTGAGTCGTCCAATTCTCTTCTCCATTGTTACGATTATCCTTGTCTTTCTTCCTCTCTTCACACTGGAGGGAGTGGAGGGAAAGATGTTTTCCCCCATGGCGCTTACAATCACCTTTGCACTTCTCGGGTCAATCCTTGCGGCGCTTGCATTGACGCCCGTTCTTGCATCCTTCCTCCTTTGCCCGGACCGCGAAAGGAGCGGACGCCTTATTCAAATCCTTTCCTCCCTCTATCGGGATCTGCTGGAAAAAACGCTCACCCGTAAAATTCCGGTCATAGGGATTTCCCTTCTCGCCCTTGTGGCCTCCCTGATCCTTCTCGGGAATCTGGGTACGGAGTTTATCCCCGTCCTGGAGGAGGGCGTTATACAAATCAACGTTACGATGAGCCCTTCGATCTCTCTGGAGGAAGCGACCCGGGTGATCTCTGCCATGCAGAAGGACATCAAGAGCCTCCCGGAAATAGAAAGCACGGTGTCCAAGATTGGACGCCCTGAGACGGGAAGTCACCCCCATCCTGTAAATTTCGGTATGATCCAGGCCGTGTTAAAGCCCGAGCACGAATGGCGTCACCATCTTCAAAAGAGAGATCTCGTGCGGGAAATCGGAGAACGGTTATCTTCCTTTCCCGGTGTTCAGCTGAATTTCACCCAGCCGATTCAAAACCTCTTTGATGAGCTCCTTTCCGGGGTTCGGACTCAGCTTGCGATCAAGATATACGGGGAAGACCTTGGGGAGCTGAAATCAATTGCCGGTGAAGTGAGAGAGGCCATTGAGACGGTTCCGGGACTCGTAGATCTGGCGGTCGAGCAGAACGCGGGTCAACCGCAGGTTCAGGTGGTCGCAGATCGGGAAGCCTGTGCACGGTACGGTGTTCGTGTCTCTCAGATTCTGGAACTGGTTGAAATGGCGGTGGGAGGGGAAGTTGTTGACGAACTCTATCTGAATACAAGGCGGTACGGGATTTTTGTCCGATACAAGAAATCTCACCGGGACACGCCCGAAGCTATTCGTAATCTTCTTCTTTCCACATCAACCGGAGTCATGGTCCCCCTTTCTCAGGTTGCCGAGGTTCGGGAGGTTACGGGTCCCATTCAGATTAACCGGGAAAGAAACCATAGACGATGGACCGTCACCGCAAACGTGCGCGGGAGGGATATGGGAAGTGTGGTGAAGGAGCTTCAGGCCAGGATTCAGCAGCGTGTGACCCTGCCCCCCGGTGCAGTCCTGGAAATCGGCGGTCAATTTGAAAATCAGAGAAGAGCCATGCGAAGGTTGAGCCTGATCGTACCGCTCACTCTTTTCCTGATCGTTCTGATGCTCTACCTATCCCTGGGCACGGTACGGGAGGCTCTTCTGATCTTTATCAATGTACCGCTGGCCCTGATCGGAGGTGTGCTGGGACTTGTCCTTGCGGGTGAATATCTATCTGTCCCTTCGTCCGTGGGCTTTATTGCTCTGTTTGGTATTGCCGTTCAAAACGGGTTGATTCTTGTTTCCACGATTCGCCAGAGTTATCGGGAAGGAATGGATCTCCACCAGGCGGTTGTAGAAGGATCAGTTCTCCGTCTCCGCCCGGTCCTCATGACGGCGCTGACCACGATGCTGGGGCTTATTCCTCTGCTTGTGGCAACGGGAGTCGGATCTGAAGTTCAAAGACCCCTGGCCGCCGTCGTTGTTTTTGGACTGGTTTCCTCCACGTTTCTGACGTTATTCCTTCTCCCGGCGCTCTATCCCTGGTTTGCTCATGGAAGGGAGACGCCAGCCTCTCCATGCATGGAGGAACCTGGGCCATGAAAAGCGAACGCAGCGTTTCCTCGTCGAATCGATGGAAGGCCCCATCCCGGCCGGTGCCCCACCTGTCCCCTTCGGGAAGAATTCGAATTGCCCTCCTGATTAATTTCGTGTTTCTCTTTATCGAGATTGCGGGCGGGCTGATGTCCGGCAGCCTGGCTCTTCTTGCCGATGCGGGTCACATGATGACGGATGTGGCTGCACTGCTCCTCGCTCTCTTTGTGGATCACCTTTCACGAAGGCCTCCGACCACACGCCGGACCTACGGCCTTCTCCGTGCTGAAGTCCTGGGTGCCTTTATCAATGCCGGGACGATGTTTTTTATCGTTGCCTTCATTCTTCACGAAGCCTGGGTGCGCATGGGTCATGATCTCGTTATCAACGCACCATTAATGCTCGGGGTCGCCTTACTCGGCCTGCTTGCCAACATGGCCAGCGCCATCGTACTGCATGGCGGGAAGAGCCAGAATGTGAATGTGCGCGGGGCCTATCTCCATATGATGGGGGATGTACTGGGATCGCTTGCCGCCATCGTTGCGGGCGGGGTGATCTGGCTGACCGGCTGGATTCCTATTGATCTGATCGTAAGCCTTCTTGTCAGCCTGCTGATTGCCGTCAGCACCTGGCGGCTCTTTACGGAGACGGTGAACATTCTCATGGAGTCGGCCCCGGACAACATCAAGTATCGGGAAGTCAAGGAGGCCATGGAACGTCTTTCCCAGGTTCAGGAGGTTCACGACCTTCACATCTGGACTCTGACTACGGGTGTTCCCGTCCTTACCTGTCATGTTGTAATCCTGAGGGAGTTCGACGATCCCCTGTGCTGGGAATCATGCCGTTTGGCCCTTGAGGACCTGCTGCGCTCTAGGTTTGGTATTGACCATACGACACTTCAGTTTGAGCGTGCATCCTGTCAGAGAGAGTGCGGGGTTGGCTGATTCCCGCGTGAATCGACCCTTAATTCCGGAAAAGGTTTACGGTTCTCCGAATCGATTTCGAAGAGTCTGTACAAATACCCGGTCGGCTCGAATAGAACCCATTTCCAGGATAGAGTACCCCCTCTTCCATGCAACAAAGAAGAGCCAGGCAAGGGCGGCCATCGTAAGAGCGATATTGGGCCAGGCATTCAGGGCCCACTGACCTGACCACTCCACCGTCGAATCGGGGATGGGCCAGAGGTAGGGGATCCCCCAGTTCGAGCCGTCGGGGCCGCCGCTTCCGAGAAGATCGCAGAGAAAGTGGAGGTGGACGACACCGAAGGCTGCAAGCGCCGCCCGCAGTCTTCTCCCGCACCAGAGGTAGACGCCAAGACTCAGAAAAAGAGCCGCCCACAACGTGTGGCCAAAGGTGTGGTGGATCAAGCTGTAAACGGGAAATTTATCTTTAAAGAGGATTTCCAGGGGTGCTCCCAGGCCGTCCAGATCCGGAAGAATGCCCGACAGCGTGACGGCCACACGCTCCCTTCGGGTATGAAAGAAACCGGAGGCGATATCGTAACTGACCAGGGCATGGGTGATGGTGTTCATACGTTTCAGGACCACTCTACCACAGGAGTGGAACGACAACGTTCACGAAACGGAACTAATAGGTTTGAATTGACTCGTTTTCACCCACCCAGGAGAGGAACCCTTCCGGGTCGGATTCCATTAAAGCCACGACCCTGTTTCTGATTTTGTCATAGAGAGGCGGAGAATCAAGAAGTTCATCGATGGATCGTCCCTCTTTCCGAAGAAGATAGGTGGCGCAGGCTCTTCGCAGATAGCCATGGGTCAGCGAAGAAGGAATCGATCGTCTACCGAGAATCCCTTCCAGGGCTTCCCGGGCCGGCAGAATCGAATCGCGGGCGATGTAATCGCACAGGCCCTCTCTGAGCCAGACGGGAAGATCGTGCTCCTGGAAAAACCCCACCCTGTGCTGAATAAGCCGGTGGGCGATTTCATGGACGATAGACCCGCTCAGAGTTCTTGCCCTGGAGGGATCATGTCCCAGCCTCCTGGCAAAGGCCAGGTCCCGTTCCACATCTCCCTCGGTGATAAAGATGTCCCCGGTCAGGGGGACACATCCAAAGTGCTTATCACGGAGAAAAAGATGTTTCATCAGGGATAGGCTTTGACAAAGATAGACGTCATGTTGAAGGCCCGGATCTGGGATCTCACTTTTCTCAAGGAGCTCATGAATGCGGGTCGTGACTTGATGGATGGAGGGGGGGCAGGGGTTGCGTGGAATGGATCGATAGAGATCCATCCTGGTAGCTGTAAGGGAAGAGGGGTCCGGGGAATGCCACCAGAAAGGCCTGGCTGAGAACCAGAGACACAGAGGTCAGAAGTATAATTTTGACTGATCGTTTTAGCCAGGCCGGAACGTCCACAAGGTCTAATACGGCTTGTAGTGCGGGTAAGTTTATGTTCGGAAATCAGAAACTGTGAATCTGGTTGAGTCCCTTTTTTCGCTCTTTCCAGTCGGGCAGAAGGGTTCCAAGCAGGTGATAGAAAGCCCTGGAGTGACCTGAATGCTTTAAATGGCAAATCTCGTGGACGACGACGTATTCCACGCAGGAGAGGGGGGCGCGGATCAGGTGGGTATTGAAGAGGATCGATCGCGTACGTGCGTTACAGCTTCCCCAGCGGGCCTTCATTCTGCGCATCTTTACGGTCGGTCGGGCGGTGGCGGCGGGCTCCAGGCGGGGATACCATTGATCCACGAGATCGTTGAGGATTTCCTCTGCCCGTGCGCGGTACCAGTCCATGAGCACCCTCTCCGTTTTCTCCAGTGTGACCGTCCCCCGGAGATGAATGGTAATCACTCCGTCTTCCTGCTGAACACCGTTTCGGGCCCCCTGCACGATCTTGAGACGATGGGGGAGTCCAAGATAGGTGTGAGTTTCCCCATCCCGGTAGCCGGGAAGGGAAGGCAGAGTAGCCAGACGCTGAAACTGCCGGGCGAGCCAGGGCTTCTGCTGCAGTGTCCATCCGATGGCAACTTCCCGGGAGATCCTCATCGGGATAGCCAGAGTGACTCTGCCGTCGGTGTGAACCCGAAGACCCATGGTTCGCCGGGATCTGCGCTGCAGAGAGATGGAGATTTCATGCTGATCAAGCTGAATGGTGAAGGGTTCCAGGAGGTGAGTCTTTCGGCGCACGGGACTATTATCGGAGATTGAACCGGATTGGACAAGGACCAAGAATACAGTACATGCTTACAAAGGGATTACCGGTAGTTCGTCACTTTCGAACCCGGGACTTCATGGCGAAGGATCGATCATCGATGGCTCTCATCGTTGCCAGAATCCCGTCCAGGTGATCACATTCATGCTGAAGAAGTTCGGAAAGGTCTCCCCCGGCATCAATTTCACGAAGGTTCCATGCCGGATCCCGGTATCGAACCCGGCACCGTCGAAACCGTCGTACCCGGACCAGAAGATCGGGAAAGGAGAGACAGTCATCCCAGAGTTCCATCATCTCATCTCCCAGAGGCGTAAGCTCCGGGTTGATCAGCACATGAGAGCCTTCGGTTTCCATGACGATCAACCGCTTCATGAGACCGATCTGAGGTGCGGCAATGGCGCGGCCTGCCCCTGTCCGTGTGCGGAAATCCAGTAATGTGTCCCGAAGGTCCTGGATGATCGGTGTGAGGGAAGGAAGATCCTCCCGCGTCACGGGACGGGAGAGTTCGTGAAGCCTCGGATTCCCCAAAAGAAGAACCTCTCTAATCGACATCGGGTACACACCGATCCCGTGGTTGGGACTGCTGATCCCATACTTTATTGCCCGCTACATCTTTCAATACATGCCTCTACTTTGTCGCTAAGACGGTCTAACTTTCTTTGGAGCCGTGAATTATCTTCGTGGTTGGCAGCCGCGGCGATGTGGCCGGCCAGGTGTTCGATGTCGTCGAGCGTCATGCGTATCCGGACCTTCGATCCCTTCACTTCCCCTATCAGCTTGTCCCTGTCTTCATAGAAGGTGTGGCTGGTGATAAGATCAATCTCCGCGGGTGTCAGCAGAAGCGACAAGACCTTATTCGTCATGTGGGTTCTCCGGTTGTCTTTCCCAGGAATCCAGGATGTCGTCCACCCTGTCCCGTACTTCGAGGCGGGCAAATTCATGACCATAGCCCTGAGCGAGCAGGTCGTCGTAGTTGGTCGAACGGTGACGGACATGGGCGACCACGGCAAGACGAACGGCTTCTTCGTCTAGTCTCTTTGCTGAAGCCGAACGGCCCACCCTGCCGCTGTACTTCAGGCAGGCGTGGTTTGCGATGGTCTTTTCCACTCCTTCTGGCGCACTGGGAAAGATCTCACGCACCTGTTGGGTGAACAAAGCGATGTAGGATCGATCCTCCTCCCTCCGGCGGATTGCAGCGCGTTCCCGTTTCCGGGTACGGGCTTCTTCATCCTCAAGACACTCCTTCTCTGCCCTGTGAAGGGCCTCTTCTTCCACGAGTACACCCTGTCGCTCATACTGGCGTCGTGTCTTGCTCCACTTCACGACCACAGCGTCCAGAATGGAGTGCTTTCGGGACCGTCGCGTAAGGACAACGTTGCCGCGGTGCAGGTAGACAAGGTGTTCCAGGTCGGCGCAGGAAAGGCAGAGGGCCTTCTTTTCAGGTGTCATAGTGATCCAGGAGCCCTTTTCCAGTACTTCCCCGCAGTCATCGCACCTTGATTCTTTGGAGGTGGTGATATAGACGACGATATCTTTCTTCTTTTTTTTCACTCTGATTCTTTTTCCTTATTCAACCCTTTCTCAACCGCTCTGCAACAAAGGTGTTGAAAAGCTTCAGAGCCCGGTCGGCGGTCCGGAATGTCGGAATTCCGGAAGCTTCGAGGAGCCGTGCCATAGGATCATAGATGGCGCCCCCATCCACAACGACCACCCAGGCCTTGGGGCAATCCCTGAGTATGGCGGCCATCCGGGACACGATGGAATCTTCCCGGGTCAGATCATCCCGGTGCCCCTTCCCCGCAGGCAGAGTATTAAGAGCGGGAGTGAGGGGAACGCAGCCCACCACCCCGACATCCACACCTTTATCTTCCAGGACCGTACGGATCACGCCGTCATAGGCCTCATCCCCGGCCATGGGGGTGAGGTCGATGGGGTTGTGAACATCGACGATGGAATCGATCCGGCACATCACAAAGAGATCCGTCAGACGTCCGGCCGTCTCTCGTGTAAAGTCAACGAGCTTCAGAACGCCAAGGTTGTCGGCCATGGCCACGCACTCGAATCCGGCATTGGAAACGGCGCCAAGGCGGGTGCCCCCTACCGTCTTGTTTCCCAGGAAGGCAAAGAGGCGGGTGAGATCTTCGAAGTCTTCCACCGTGTCGGCGATCACGATTCCGGCGGAGTGCGCCAGCTGCCGGGTCACGGCGTAGTCGCCGGCAATCGAGGCTGTATGGCTGGCGGAGGCTTTGGCTCCGGCCGCGGTTCGTCCGGCCCGGTAGAGGATGACCGTCCGGCCGGAGGCTGTAATTTCCCGGGCGGCCTTCAGGAAGCGCAGGCCGTCCAGGGGTTTGAAACCTTCCACATACACCGCGTAGATCTGCAGATCCGGATCGTCCTTCAGATAGGTGAGGTAATCCCCGATCGTGAGATCCATCTGGTTGCCGATGGAAATCGAATACTTGGGATTTACCCCGGCAAGCTTGTTTGTCTTGGAAACGGCAAAGGCGCCGCTCTGGGAGAGGAAGGCAACGGGGCTGGTCTCCCCCTGGGGCACCGGAAGCTTGTACTCCGGGATAAACATCGTGTCGTACCGGCCGGGCTGAGACCGGATGCCCAGGCAATTTCCCCCGTTAATGACAGGCCCGCCCCACGGAGTGTTCCGGGAGCGGTCCAGGGCCTCGTTCATGGCCCGGACGATCTCCTCGGTTCCCTCCTTCTCCTCCAGGCCACCCGGAATGACGATGATGCTCTCCGCCGCCTCGCGATCGGCAATTTCGGTGATGATTTCCGGTACCTGATGGGCTGCCACGGCAAGGATAAAGAGGTCGGCCTTTTTGGGAAGAGATGCGATATCGGGGTAACAGCGGACCCCTTCGATCGTCTCGCTTCCGGGTTTGACGATATATATCTTCTCCCGGTCAAACCCTTCCCGCAGAAGGTTGTTCAGAATAATGTGGCCCGGATTCATCTTCTCAGAAACGCCGATGATCGCAGCGCTCTTTGGCTCGAGCAGATATGTCAGCTTGGCGATGGGTCGTTCCTTTGAAGGCTTTCGCGGCGTGGAATTCAGGGTGATGAGGGCGTCGAGGGGAACGAGCCGGCCGTTAGAAATCACGAAGGGATTGACTTCAAATTCGGCAATCGGATCCGGGCACAGGGCTTCCCCGACCTCCATGAAGGCGGAAACCATCTCCACCAGCCGGTCCAGGGCAATTCGAGCCGGCTGTCCGCGAAGCCCCCCGGTGATCAGAGGTGTCACGGCCGTACCTTCCAGGCCTATGCGGATTTCTTCCGGCGTCCGCGAAACGGGGGAGAGGATGGAAACATCCCGGCCCTCCCGGAAGTTGGCGGAGAGAAACTCCGTGTAGATGCCGCCGGTCCCGAAGGTTACGACGGGACCAAAGTCCTCGGTCCAGCGGAGGCCGACCAGAAGTTCACCTCCCAGAGCGGGATCAAAGGCGATCTTTTCCGCAAGGAGGTACCCGCGGACCCGCTCGCCGGAGAATCGGGTCACCATACCGGACAATGCCGCTCGAACGGAAGCTTCCTCCTTTGAGACAAAGGCCACCCCACCCACATCGCTCTTGTGAAGGATATCCGGAGATACGACTTTGATGACAAGGTCTGCACCCGGTATACCGGAGAGCAGATCGGCGGTCACTTCATCCGGTCCCGTTACAAAACGGGTTTCGGGCACCTCGATTCCCATGGCCTGAAGGATCGAAAGACCTTCGGTTTCCAGGAGGGCTCCGCGATTCTCCGAAAGGGCTGTTTCGATGACCTTCTGGATCTTCGGGAGATCCGCCGTCATTGTCCGTGTTCTCGACCCAGCCGGAATGCCTTGAGGTTGATATCCACCACCTTCTCTCCCTTCCGGGCAAACATCTCTCCAATAAGAGCCTCAATCGTCGATTCCCTGACGGGCAGATGGTGGGAGGCGGCTCCGACAATGACCATGTTGGAAGCCCGGGCCGATCCAGCCTCCCGTGCCAGTTTCTCCGAATCGACAATCACGGAATGGGGAAGTTCTCTGATCGCAGAGAGGATCGATTCAAGATCCGGGTAATTTGAAATATTGGTAACGGGATTGGAGGAGGCGATCAGCGTTCCGCTTTCAGAAAGATATTTGACGTAACGGAGGCTTTCCATGGGTTCCATGGAGAGGATCATCTGAGCGCTTCCTTCCGGGATGAGATCGCTTGCGATGGGTTGATCGGAAAGGCGAAGGTTGGCCAGAACAGCCCCTCCCCTCTGGGACATGCCGTGAACCTCGGACTGTTTCACAAACAGACCTTCATTCATGGCGCTTGATGCAATGATGGCCGAAACGGAGAGGACACCCTGTCCTCCAACTCCTGCAAGGATAATGTCATATTTCATGGTTCACCTCATCCCTTTTTACTACGTTTGGCCGTTTCCAGGCATTCCCGGACGGCAATAATGACGGAGAGACCGTGGTGGCTGACTTCCCGGCGCAGGATTTCGGTGTTTTTTTCCGCGTACTTACGATGGGCCTCGATGATCTGGAGGTGATCCGGATCGACGCCGACACCCTTCACGATCGTTTCCAGCCGGGAAGAAGGCAGAACGGTCGGCTGACCACCCGTCATGCCCACCGTCTCGTTGTCGAGAATGATGAGCGTCATGTCGCTGTTGGCGGAGGCGGCATCCATCAGAGGTGTCACACCGGAATGAAGGAATGTGGAATCCCCGATCACGGCGATTACGGGATAGAAGCCTGCGGCCGCGGCCCCGACGGCCATGCTGACCGAGGCGCCCATGCAGACGCACGATTCGATGGCGTTGTACGGAGGAAGGGCGCCCAGGGTGTAACAGCCGATGTCCGACGTGACCAGGGAAGGATCGAAGGCCGCAAGGACTTCCTTGATCACACCGTAGGTATCGGCATGGGGACAACCCTGACAGAGCTGGGGTGGCCGGTTCGCCAGCTGGACAGAAGGAGAGGAAATTCCTGTCCGGGCGGGAAGGTCCAGGGTGCATCGGACAATGTCGGGATTGAGCTCGCCGTCGGGAGGCACATGACCGGACAGCTTTCCCCGGATTTCCATGGTGGGTGGAAGAATGCCGCGGACCAGGCGTTCCACGTAAGGATACCCCTCCTCGAGGAAGAGGAGAATGTCGACATGGTCGGCAAGGGCTCGGATCTTGTCCACGGGAATCGGGTAGGCTCCGATATGCAGATGAGAAGGACGGTTTTCCATCTCTTCAAGATTTTCAAGGAAGTAATTTCGTCCCAGACCCGTCGTGATCACACCCAGTGAAGTGTTCGATTTATTCAGGGTGAGAGGGTTGTAGGACGAGGCCTCGGTGTAGGCGAGGATCTCGGCCTGTCGGTCCAGAAGGGCCCGGTACTGTTTCCGTGCGTTGCTGGGAAGCAGGATCCACGAGGCGGGAGCCGAAGGCTTCTGCAGAGAGTTTTCCGGTTTGGGGTCCCGAACACGGACCACGGCTCGGCTGTGGGCGAGGCGGGTGACCAGACGGATCATGACGGGGAGCTTGAACCGTTCAGAGAGATCGAAGGCTTCCCTTGTCATTTCATAGGCTTCCTGCTGATCCGCCGGTTCAAGGCAGGGAATCTTGGCAAAATCGGCAAAGTAACGGCTGTCCTGTTCGTTCTGGGAACTGTGCATTCCCGGATCATCGGCCACGGCCACGACCAGGCCGCCGTTGATGGAAACAATGGCGGAGTTCATGAAGGGATCGGCCGCCACGTTCAGTCCCACGTGCTTCATCGAAACAAGAGTGCGTTTCCCGACCATGGAGACGCCCAGGGATTCCTCGTAAGCGGTCTTTTCGTTGGCCGACCAGCTTGCATAGGGCTTTCCATGCTTCTGGTAATGGCGGATCAGATACTCCGTGATCTCCGTGGATGGGGTGCCCGGGTAGGCGTACGCAGCAGAAAGACCCGCGTGGATAGCCCCCAGAGCGACCGCTTCATCGCCGAGCAGTACCATGTCGGTCATAAACCCTCCTTGAATTGAGTCAGACAAGAATACCCGGAAAACGCTGGGCGTTCCCACCATCATACCGTGCTTGTGAAAAGTATGTCAAACCTGGCTTCAGGTTTGTTTTTTCCGGTTCAGTACGGGTGTGATTCGTTGAGGCAGCGGTGACGATTCAATTCTTCGAAGGCACGGCCCGGAGGCGGGAGAGAAAGTCGTGAGCTTCCAGAAATCCGACAAAGGTCAGATCCTTTCTCTCTTCACCCCTTGCGTCGATAATGACGATGGTGGGCACACCCTTGATTCCGAATTCTTTCATTAGAACCTTTACCTCGGCGCTTCCCGTTCTTGTCAGATCGGCCTTCAGGGTCACGAATTTTTTCAGCTCCTCCCGTACTTCCGGACGGGAAAAGGTTTTGTGATCCAGCTCCTTGCAGGGCAGGCACCAGTCCGCGTAGAAATCGATGACGACGGGCCGGCCCGCTTCTTCCGCCTTTTGAAGAGCTTCCGGTGTGTAAGGTTTCCAGAGATCGTCTTCCATCTTTGCGTCCCCATGAAAAAGGGGAAGGGCAAGAAAGATGGCGATGGCGAAAAATCCGACACCGAGGATACGTCGGAAGATCCGCCAGCCCGTTGACTCTCCTGCTGTCGGCATGAAAAAGAATAGAACAAGAGCGCAGGCGGCGGCGAGGATCACAAAGATCAGGGTGTCGACTCCGGAGGGAAGAAGGGGGCGAAGCAGGTAGACTGCGGCGGCCAGAAGGAGAAACCCGAAGATCCTCTCGATGGTGGCCATCCAGGTTCCACTGTGGGGCAGTCTGTTGAGGGAAGCGGAAAAAACGCCCAGAATCAGGTAGGGAAGTCCCAGACCCGCACTGAGGCTGAAGAACATGACAAAGCCGGTCCAGGGATTTCCCGTCGCGGCCACATAGGTGAGCAGACCCAGGACGATCGGACCGATACAGGGTGCCGCCACAAGGCCGACGAGGGCGCCCATCAGAAAGGCGCCAATCAGGCCCTTGCGCCCGCTGAGTCTTGAGGTGAGGGCCGAGGGAAGCTGGAGCTTGTAAACGTCAAACATCGAGAAGGCCAGAAGAACCAGAACCACCGCCACAATGACCAGGACGATGGGGTTCTGAAGAAGGTTTCCGAAGAGGCCTCCCGTCATGGCCGCAACCGTACCCAGAATTGAATAGGTAAGCGTGATTCCAAGGAAGTAGAGAAGAGCCAGAGGCCAGGCGCTGCCCTGGCGTTCTTTCGCCTGGGCTGCAAAGAACCCAAGGGTGATGGGAATCATGGGGTAGACGCAGGGTGTGAGATTTAAGGCCAGGCCGGACAAAAAGATGAGAAGAAGCGTGAGGAAGACGCCTCTTCCCTTGATCCAGTCCGCGACCGTGCCTTCCTCGCCGCCATCCAGGGAGGCGGAGGAAGCCCCGGAAACTGTCAGGGTGACCGTTCGGGTAATCTCTGTGGGAGGAAGACAGAGCTGGTTGTTGCAGGCCTGGTAGGTCAAGGTCAGAGGGACGATCAGTGTTCCCTTTGCTTCCGGGTGGATCTTCACCCGAACCTGAAAGGTGAGGTCCCCTTCATAGACGGCAAGGGGATCCGGGGAAAAGGCAAAGGTGACAAGCTTGTGCTCCGGAGCATCCAGCCCTTCCAGGGTAACCCATTCGTGGTCCACGCTGAAAGAGGTGGGGATGAAGGATTCATCCAGGGGGGTTGACGAATTGATATGCCAGGGGGAATGGATCTTCACCGAGGCGGCGACCGGGACAGTCTCTCCGGATCGGACCGTCAGGGATTCTTCCGGTATTCGAAAGGTAACCGACTCTTCAATTTCCTCCAGGGCAAAGAGGAAGGGAATCGTTATCAGGAAAAGGAATATCATGACTGCGCGTTTCATGTTCATGTCAACCTCGATGGAGGAGTATTTATTTCTCGTCCGGCAACGAAAAATCTCTGAATAACAACGTTCGGACAGGTAATCTACCAGACGAGACGATAGATCTTAATGGGTTTGCTGACGCCCTTGACGGAGACCTCCCCGGCCTCTTTCAGTGGAAAGGATGCCGTCAGCTTTCCGACGGTGATGTCGCTGATTACGATTTCATTCGTCTGGGCCACCGTCTCTTCGAGCCGCGAAGCGACATTGACGGTATGTCCCAGGGCGGTATAGTCCAGACGCTTTTCCGATCCCACATCACCCACGATTGCCAGCCCGCTGGAAATTCCAATCCGGAGGCCCACTTCCGGCAGGCCGCGTTTTACACAATCCCCGGCCCACTGGTCAAAGGTTCTCATCAGGTCCAGGGCCGCGGCGCAGGCGGTATCCGCGTGGTTGGGGTTGGGAACGGGGGCACCGAAGAAGGCCATGACGGCATCGCCAATGAACTTATCCAGGGTGCCGTCATGCCGAAAGATCACCTCGGTGGAGAGGGTAAAAAACTCGTTCAAAAAGGGAATGAGCTTCTCGGCATCCATCTCGGAAACGGTCCTTGTGAAGCCGACCAGGTCGGCAAAGAGCACCGAGATGTCCACGGAAGAGGAGGGCACGGCCATGGAACCGGTGCGCTTGTCCCCGCTGATTACGGCATTCACGATCGACGGAGAGTGGTACCTCGCCAGCTTTTCCTTGATTCTCTGCTCTTCCGCAAATTTTTCCTGGAGGAGGCTCTGTTCGATAGCGACAGCGGCAAAGTTGGCCAGGGCCGTGAGGACATCCAGATCTTTGGCGGTGAACATCCCCGCCTTGATGGAAGAATCGACGTACACGGCACCCAGGACACGGTCCTGGCTCCAGAGCGGAGCACACATGGCGGAACGGATGTTGTGGAGACGGATCGAGAGGCCTTCTTCAAACCGTTCGTCGGTAGAGGCATCATGGGTAATGACGCTTAAGTGCTGCTTGGTGACCATGTTCAGGATCGTTGTGGAGATGGGCAGGGTTTCACTGGTGAGTTCATTAGCCCGATCTTTTATGAAACAGGGCTCCAGCTCCCCATTACGCTGAAGCATGATAAAGCCGCGGTCACAGGGGAGGATGTCGAAGATCGAGTCCATGATCTTTGCCATGACCTCGTTGAGATCCCTGGCCGTTAGAAGGGTTCGGGCCATCTGGACCAGGATGTCCAGCATTTTCTCCCTTCGCTTCTCTCCTGTCGTCTCTCCCGCCGTCTTCATCTTCGTGCTGACGTCAATCTTGAACTCTTCCTCGAATTCCTTAATGGACTTGACGTAGGTCGTGGAAAAGTCCTCCCGGGGGAGCTCCACCTTTAGCGTATACCCACCCAGGACCAGCTCCATGGCGTCTTCCAGCTTTACGCTCTGCATGGGTTGTTCTCTGACAACGATGCCGTTGGTGGATCCCAGGTCCTCCATCATGAAGTCCTGGCCCTGCTGGACGATCCGTGCATGTTTTCGGGAAACTGAAAAGTCGGGAAGAACAAGGTCGTTAAACTGGGACCGACCAATGTTGAAGGGAGATCGAGACACCGCAACCTTACGCTGAAGGTTGGGGCCACTTACGTGCAGCGTCAGCATGGACCTATTTTACCATCGAACCCGTGGATCGGAAGAGGAGGGAGGATAGGTCCTGGATCAGCTGAAAGAGGGGATGGGCCCTTCTTTGTAGGTATACCCTTCCGGCATGTGGCCGCGGAGGGGGGGGAGTTCCATGAGTTGAAGTACCTCGGTGGATGGCTGGTAGTTGTAGGAGGTGGAAAGGATGTCGATAAAGGCATCCACAATTTCCGGGTCGAACTGTCGGCCCTTTTCGATCACGAGTCGCTTGGCCGCTTCATCCCAGGAGAGGGCGTGCCGGTAAGGCCGGGAAGTGGTCATGGCATCAAAGGCGTCCACAACAGCGACGATCCTGGCGCCCAGGGGAATCGATTCACCACTGATACCTTCCGGGTACCCGAAATTTTCCTGTCCGTCGGCACCGGAGAACCATTCGTGGTGGTGCTGGATAATGGGAATCGCCAGACGAATGAATTCGATGTTCTTCAGGATGTTAACTCCGATGGTCGTATGTTCCTTCATCTTCTCCCGCTCTCCCCGGTCCAGACGTTTTGGTTTCTGCAGGATGGCTTCCGGAACCCCTATCTTTCCGATGTCGTGGAGCATGGCCCCGAGACGAAGTGTTGTGACCTCATCCTCCTTCATTCCCATGCTGATCCCGAGTTCCGTGGCAAAGGTTGCCGTTCGCTCGACGTGACCTTCCGTGTAGTTGTCCTTGGCTTCAATGGCATTGCAGAGGGTTTCCACGGTATCGAAATAGGTGGTCTGAAGGAGTTCATGGGCCTTGGAGAGGGCTCCGTGCAGATCGGACTGATGAACGGCAAAGGCCAGGTTGGCGGAAATCGTTTTTAAAAGTTCCAGATCCCGGGCGGAAAAGGGATCGGCCTTGTAGCCCTGGAGGTCAAGAACGCCGATGATACCCTCTTCAACGCGCAGGGGTATGGCGGTCTCCGAGGCGATGCCCTCCACGGCCGCAATGTAATCCGGATGTTCCCCCACCTGGGGAGCGTAGACCACTTCTTCTGACAAAAAGGCGATCCCGACAATTCCCTGGCCGGGAGTCAGGGCGTGAAGTTTGATTCGATCGGCATCGATTCCCGAGTGGGATCGAAGCCTCAGCATCCGGGCGGAGGTATCATAGATGTAGATTTTGGCGATGGAGATGTCGACGTGGGATCGGAGAGTCTGGAAAACCTTTTCCAGGAGAACGTCCATATCCAGAGTCTCCAGGGTATGGGCCGTCGTGGCAAATACAAGCTTCAGATCGGAGATCGTCTCCTGGAGATCGTCGGTGAGCTCCTGGTTTTTCAGGGCGATACGAGCCTGTTGAACCAGATTGTTGGCCATATGATCATCCCGCTGACTGATCGTGTCCCGGTCCCACTTTACGCAGGAAAGACTTGACGGAGGAATCAGGAAGTCAAGGGTTGGTTCTTTCCCGGTAATGACAGGGTCCTCAGGAATTCGGGTTGTCTTACCTCCACCGGTGATGACAATCGACTTGAGACCGAGGACATCAATAAGTGCGGAAGCCAGATGGCTGAAGACTTCCCGCTGGCTTCGGGACTCCATCAGCGACTCGGTATATCGCTGAATTCTCCGGCTGATCGTGATCCGGCTGCGCACCCCGTCGGTGAAGAAACCCGTCAAAAACCCCAGGATATTCAGAAGGATCAGGGTTGCGACGGCATTGACGATGGGGACGACCCCCAGGTCATGGTCGTAGCGGGGAAAGATGTGGAGGTAGGAGATAAAGGTCGACACCGTGCACCCTGCCACGGCCGCGGTCAGTCCGCCACGGAAGGCCAGAAAGAGCATGGGGATGGCCAGAAGCATGAGATACCAGGAGGTGCCGATTATCACGCGGGGAAAGGCGATAAAAAGGCCGGTAAAGAGAAAAACCATCACGATCCCCACCTTCAGAACCTCCCCCCTGGTCAGCAGGATCTGATAGAGGGGGCGGGGAAAGTAGACGGAATGTACAGGATGGAACCAGTTCTTTCGAATCGTTTCTGGAATTCGGGTCAGAAAAGGGCGGACAATCAGGATCAGGGGAAGGGCCAGGCAGAGGGCCGCCAGGAGGTCCGAGGTCCACCAGGCAAAGAACCGTAACGGGATCTCATGGGTCGGGATGGGAGCATTTACGGGTTGAACCACGTTGTATCGGATCAGCTGGTAGATATTTCCGAAGGCCGCATCGAGAAAGGTGCCCCCCACGAGACCCAGAATCAGAAACCGGGACATCGTGTTGTGTCGGTAAAGTCTTGCATCGGCTCCGAGCCTGGAAATAACCCAGAAGGGAAGAAACCCCTCCGTCGAATGGATCAGGCCCTTGAGGATCCCCCGCAGGAAGGGCATTCCAGGTGACCAGGGAGAGGCAATACAGCCGAGAATGATTCCCAGGGCGGCCATGGGCCCGAAAAAATAGAAGGCTAAAATCGTAATCGCTGCGGTGGGATAAAAGAGGGTGACGCCCGGGATCAGGTGGAACATTTCCAGCTGGGCCACTCTCTCCGAGGCAGCATAGACAAAGGCGATCAGAACGATAATGATGGGATCGGATGGAAATCGGACGAAACCCCTGAAAGAAAAGTTGGACTTTCCTGGCTTGCCCAATACCATAAATTGATTATACACCATGCTATGATGATGAGCCGTGGGAATTCTCCTTATGCTTCTGGCCTCCGCGAGCTTCACCACCATGTCCGCGCTCGTCAAGGCGGCCGGATCTTCGATTCCGCCCGTAGAAATGGTCTTTCTCCGATGCGTGATCGCATCCCCGATCTTCTATCTTTTTATCCGGCTCCGCAAACGAAATCCCATCATCAGGGCAAAGAAAGTGCTGGTCTGGAGGACGATCTTCGGACTGTCCGCCATGGCCGGGTTCTTTTACGCCCTTACCCACATGCCCCTGGCGGACACGATCTTTATCGGCCGGTCCCAGCCCCTCATTCTCTCCCTTCTGGCGCCGCTGATCCTGGGGGAACACGCACCCCGGTCGGCGTGGATCGCCATCGGAGCCGGTCTCTGCGGTGTCGCCGTCATCATGAAGCCCGCCATGGCCTGGCCCATCGCCGCCTGGGTCGCCCTCGGATCGGCCGCATGCAGTGCGATGGCCCACCTTCTCGTCCGGAAGCTCAACGCCACAGACACCCCCATGGTGATCGTTTTCAATTTCACGGTGCTTTCCGCGATTCTGACCTCGTTCGTTGTCATTCCAACCTTTGTCTGGCCCACGCCCGAGCAGTGGATCTATGTTCTTGGAGTGGCCGTCTTCGCCAGCTTCGGCCAGCTTCTGATGACGCTCGCCTACCAGAGAGACCGCGCACCCGTCATCGCTTCCGCCAGCTACTCGTCGGTCATTCTCTCCGTCGTCTACGGATATTTCTTCTGGGATGAGATCCCCCATCCCCTGGCCTGGCTGGGAGGGGCCCTCATCGTTGCCGGTGGTCTCCTTCTCCTGAAGGCCCGCTGGCACGCCAGCGAACCCCCCTCCCCCGCGGCGACGTAACCACAGACCATTTCTCTCAACCTCCGGGTAATCCGCAAAGGAGGACCGATTCCGAATCATGACGTTGTAGATGAGGAAATTAAGGGGGATAACCTCGAAGAACGGAGTGGGGGCGACGGGATGAGTTTCGCTACTTTTTGCGCTCTCATAACCTCGAAGACGTGCAGGATTTGGCAGTCATGGTATAGTATCTCCATATTCATTTTGAGGGGGCTTCGATGAAAAATTCACCCATTAAATCACTTAAAACGCCTATATATATATACTTATCCCTGTTCTTTGCCTTCTTGACACCCCTTCTTTTCTCCTCCGTTCCTAATCCACTTACAATTGAAGCTACTGCAAAGAAGGTTCCAGGCATACGGGACCAGATAGAGATATCGTTTACAGCAAATACCACACCAGATGATGCACAATTCGTCTATTTCTCCGCTGGGGGAAGAAATGTGGATCTAGTCAGCATCACTCCTTCGGAGGATGTTGTGGTGGATGAATACGGACAATCAGGACGTGCGGTTGTTCAAGTTATTGGTGATGGATACATAAGGGTGGATGTTGCTGTTGTTTCGACAAATGGTTATTATGGAGCTTCTTCAAGTTTCTTTTTCCGCGTAGATCAAGGTAATGTTCACACGATTCCCGAACAAATCTATTTGAATGCTGTGAAAGATCAGTTTGTAGCTGACGTTCAATCGAAGGCTGATGAACATGCCCACCGCAGCCTGGACCATCTCAAAGCGAATGGATTGCAAATAGTTGTGGAAAATTGGCCACAGGACGATCGAAGCTTTCCCGTGGAAAACGATTTCGGACTTTCGATCGAGACTTCAGAAGAGATTTATGCCGAGGAGTTTTTAAAGACAGCCATCCAGGACCCAAATTATACTGACATTGTAACTATTCAGCCTGGAGATAGATACCCTTGTTATTTTTCACGAATCTCACAAAGCCCCACACCGCCATCCTACTATACCAATGTTGCGGCCCAGGTCCATTTTATTCCTGTAGTAGGACAAGCCTCCAATCCTGCTGGTGGCGGGGGTGGTGACGATACACTTAGAAGTTTATCAGCAATACCGATAAAAGCCACGAAATTTTACATCTTTACAAGAATGTGGGTTCAGGATATCTGCTTGGGGAAATACTATTTGAAAACCGTGAGACACACTGTGTACACGAATGATAATGGTACAGCAGATTGCACGGTGGCCTATGCAAAGATCCCGGGCGATGTTAGTGCCCCGATCATCTGGATCAGTGGGTTCTCGGAGAGCGCTTATGTGTCCGTGGGTGAATGCGTTGTTGCTGGTCAAGACAGTGCGGGTTTTCCAACCCCTGGTTATGTCGAGGGTTCTGAAGAGCAAAGTTTATATGAGATAAACGTAAATACAGACGCATTCGATGAGGAGTACAGGAATGAATATCATGAACATCAGATCGAAGAATATCTGATACAAAATTTTTCATCGGAAGTCTGGGAAGTTCATGCTTTCTACTATCTAGCAGACCAAAGTCTCGAGAATCCTCAAAGTTTTCTACTGCATCAATATTTGAGAGAGCTTTCGGAGTTCTGGAGGTTAAAGACATTTACAACTGATCAGACTACATTCCGAGCATGCAGGTTTGACGAAGTTGTATCGACTGGCTCCGAAATGGGGGCTTATACCCTGGATGCCGGTATCAGCCCACCAAGAGGTACCCTCAAAAAGTGTGGAAAAAGAGAAAAGCGGCGTGTATCCTGAGGT
>DAOSWS010000007.1 GCA_035593605.1 Thermoanaerobaculia bacterium
AACCTCAGGATACACGCCGCTTTTCTCTTTTTCCACACTTTTTGAGGGTACCTCAACCACTCAAATGTGTATTGTAAACCATAGAAGTGGCCACATCATCACATATATTAGGCTCTGCAGGAAAATCCGTTTCAATAAAGTTGAATGAGTTATCGCAGTATTCCCAAACACCACTATAGAAAATTTCCTCTAAAATGACTACTTTATTATTGACAGGATCGTATTCAATATGTGCCGGTGATTGAATAACTTCTGGTATTATTAGATAGTCACTACCTTCACTATCGTAAAATACCATGTAATAGTTAGTTGAATTACCAAACACAAGTAAGATGATTCTCTCATTTACCGAATCATAAGTTGCATCAAGTATATTTCCACTAAGAGGACCTTTATCAATCCAATTATTATTCTCCCATTTCCCAACAATTGTGCTTCGAGTCCAATAGGGGAGGATGTAAGTAAAGATGAAGTCATAGAGTTCATTGTCAGCGTTGTGAAAAACAATATCTCCTTGCATCGTCACACCGCTTAAGCAGTTAGTTACATAATGCCAATGGCTTCCATCAAAGCGCCATGTTTGATATTCTTGATTGTCAGCATGTAAATTAACAATTACACTCTTCGTTGTTGGATCATATCCCGCTCTGAACGGTTCTGGATCTCCATCATGAATAAGCAATATTGGTGCTGAAATTGTCGGAATCTCCACCCACTTCCACCCTGCCAAGAGTGAAGTTGATATGAGTAGAAAAATGATGGTGGCAAGCTTTTTCATGATTCCACCTCGATAACCATCATTATAATCCTCTCTTCGTATCGGTGCATGCGATTCTCTTACGCAAAATCAATGCCGAGATACTTTATTACAAAATAGTCTTATAAAATAATGATATTCTCAAATCAGTGCTGATCTGCCTCCCCCTTAAACTGACCCTGGACATAAAAGTGCCCCGGGAAATCCCGGGGCGCTTTGTCAGTTTTCCTGATGGATTTTGCTTACTGGATCGTGAATTGCACCGGGCACCAGACCGGTCCGTAGACCAGGTCGCCCTGTTTCAGCTGGGTGAGAACTTTGGCAAAATCGTTATCCTTGTGGGCCAGTACCTCGAGAAACGATTTTTCCCTCGGGTAGACAACAAGTTTCACTGTTTTGTCCTCGGGGATGTCAGCCAGCTCCTTGGCTTTTTCCACGGCCGTCCAGAGCCCGCCGATTTCATCGATGAGGTTCAGATCCAGAGCCTGTTGTCCCGTCCACACGCGGCCCCGGCCGATTTCGTTAACCCGCTCTTCCGTAAGGCCCCTGGACGTGGATACCTCCTTCACGAAGCGGGCGTAGATGTCTTCCATGAATTTCGTTCGGATCGCCTTCTGCTCTTCCGTAAAGTTGTGGAGGGAGGAATACATGTCCGCATTCTTCCCTGCGTTCACTTCCCCGAAGGTGACACCGATCAGATCTCCCCAGAATTTCCGGGTGTTCATTTTTCCCACCACGACTCCGATGCTCCCGGTAATCGTACCCGGGTCTGCAATGATGGAATCGGCGGACATCGAAACCCAGTACCCGCCAGATCCGGCTACATCGGACATCGATACGACGACAGGTTTGGACTCCTTGGTCAGGACCACTTCCCGCCGGATGATTTCCGATGCGACGGCACTCCCGCCCGGGCTGTCCACCCGGAAGACAACAGCCTTGATGGAGTCGTCCTTCCGAACCTGCCGGAAGAGTTTCGCCACACTGTCGCTGCCCATCGTAGGGGAAGACTGGAAAGGACTTGTCGAACTTTCCCCGGTATGAATCGCTCCCATCCCGTAGACGACGGCAATTCGATCCCCTTTCTGGGAGACCGATGAAGCATAGGTGGGTACCGAAACCCAGTCGGCATCTTCCCCGGCCTGCTCATCGACCCACTTCTTCATCTCATCCCAGTACATCGTCCTGTCGATCAGCTTCTTTTCCAGCGCTTCTTCGGCAGAGTATGGTCCTCCGTCGATGATGTCCCTCACCACTTCGGGTTCCAGGGTCCTGGCATCGGCGATATCTTCCACCATCTGACCGTAAATGTCCTGGATCAGGCTCTCCATCATTTCCCGGTGAGCTTCGGTAAACTCCTTCTCCGTGAAGGTGTTCATCGCCGTTTTGTACTCCCGGATATGATCCATATCGGGTTCGATTTTGAGCTTGTCCAGTGTTCCGCGCAGAAAGGGAACTTCAGCGTGAAGGCCGATGAGGTTCACATCTCCAAGAGGGTTGACCGTGATGGAATCGCATGCGGATGCCAGATAATAGAGGCCATTCCCCGGAGAAAACTCTCCAATCGTATCCAGATAGGCGGCGGTCCACTTTCCCGATTCGGAGATCTCGCGAATCAGGGTTCGAAGCTCCTGGGCTTTGGCAAACCCCATGGATACGCCCTTGAAACGCAAGAGAAGCCCGTGAACCCGCTTATCTGAACGGGCATAGTGGAGAGCCGTGTTCAGCGTGTTCATCGTGAGTCGTTCTTCGCCGAACATGGCTTCGATACCGGATGTGGGCATATGCTCCGGAATGTCCCCCTGTAAATCGAGAACTAGAACGCTGTTGGATGAGATGGCTGGAGTTCGAAACATCAGCCACGCCGTGACGGAAAGAATGGCGACAATGATCAGAAAAAGAACGAGCAGAAAACGGAAAGTTTTCATCTAGACCTCCTCGTGCGTTTTACGGATGAGCGGGGGGAAAGGTTCCCGTTCTTCCGAAAGCTTCGATATACACCCCTCCAGTGGTGAAAGTGCTGGACCAGAGAAGGGTATGCCTCCAGGATGCAGTTCATCAGGTGGAGAACTTCAGGAAAGTGCTGGCGGGTGACCTGGCGTTTCAGCTTCAGGGTGTGGGGGGGATTCTGCATTCGGGCCAGTGATACCAGAATTTGCTGAAACGTATGATGAAGCCGTTTTGGAAAGACCAGAATATCCTTATGGTCAATGATTTCTTCGGAGAACTGCATCGCACTCGATGGGGTAAGAGGCTGGGTTCGATTCACCAGAACGGGCATGAAGAGAAGTGAAAAGATCAGGGTGTCGGATGGCTTGATCCGGGAGGATTGAACCAGTGAGTCCAGTTTGATAAGAGATTTCATCCAGGCGTCATTCTCATGAAGGAGAGCCTTTTGAACAGAGGGGAGAAGGTAGTGAAACACATCGTACCGGTAGAAAAGCCGGACCGTAGGTTCGCTGAACCCGTATCGAAAAACCTCGAGGATTTCCTCTGTCAATCGAGAGGGAGCTCCCCGCAATATTTCGGGCATCAACTGTTGAATGGCTTTTTCTGTTGAGGGTTCCAGGGTGAATCCAAGACGTGCGGAATAGTCAAGAGCCCGGAGGATGCGCACGGGATCTTCGACGAACCGGACATAGGGATCTCCGATCGTTCGAATGATTCCGCGGTCCAGGTCGGCAAGGCCCCCCGTATAATCAAGGATCGAAAAGGAGGAAATATCGTAAAAGAGTGCATTAATCGTAAAGTCCCGACGTGTCGCATCCTCCTCCGGGGTCCCGAAGGTGTTGTTCTCCGCAAAGGAAGCGTCACTTTCTTCGGTTGCCGGGTCGGCCTCATTTTCTATGGGTTCATCGGGGGTTTTGCGAAAGGTGGAAACTTCTATGATTGTCCCATCACGGAAAAAGACATGGACCAGGCGAAACCTTCGCCCGATGGTCCTGGAATTACGGAAGAGGCGCCTGACTTCAGAAGGATGGGCGTTCGTGGCGATATCGAAATCTTTAGGTTCCCGGCCCAGAAGAATGTCCCGGACACTTCCCCCCACAAGGTAGGCCAGGTAACCATGGTTGTGAAGACGATAAAGGACCTTGCGTGCTTCGGGATCAATCAGTTTCCGGCTCAGTCCGTGTTCGGAACGGGGGAGGACTACAGGATCCATGCAAGGATTAGGATGCCAAGTAACAGCGTCTGTGAAAAACAGCCGCCGGAGCGTTCTGTCTGGTTATGCACAGGTTTCTCGTTGAGGAATTGTTCAATATCATAGGCTTTGCTGGAAGGCGCGGGAGCAGAGATCTGGATGTCCAGCGTACCGGGTGCTCTACCTTTCCATGGGATGTCAGAACCGCAGTATTCGCAGTGAAACGTTTGATCCTCCGCCTGAGGAAAGGAAAGGCGAATGCCTCCCTTTTCCGGAAAGCCGGATCCAAGATGGTGAAGACGCAACGGAAAAGCACAGGAAGGGCAGGAGGAAATGGGAACCTCGGACAGGTCCCGGGCAGTGATCTGCCTCAGGGCCAGAGGAGCAAGGTGTTGAAGGTCTGCGGTCACGTCCCGTGTTTCCGACGGGGTTTCTGAAATGATCCGAATTGTAGTATTTGTCACCGGCTCGACACGAAGTGAGGCGGAACAGCGAAAACAGGCGGGAAAAGAGAGGGTCTCTTCGGGACCTACCGGTGCGGTGCAATGGGGACAGCGGATCATGGAGAGAGTCTTTTTATGAAATCTCGCACTGGAACGATTTTTCCCTTAAGGCTCTTAATTTTATCGGCCAGGGCTCGATCTCCGGTAACGATGGTTCGATTTCTCGGGTCAAGTTTCGTTTCTTTCAAAATGGCCGCATCTGCACTCGCCGGAAAGGCCAGGCGCACTTCAACGTTTCCAAAGGACGCCTTTTCTCTCGGGAAGTTCGAATCCGGCGATCCGTCAAAAAAAAGAACGACCCGGTTCTTTCGATTTCGGGCCCAGTTCATTACCTGCTGAAAAACCCCTTTTCTCTCCTGGGGATCATCGTAAAGATATCCGGCAAGATTGGAGCCATCAATCAGATACATTCGATAATGCCTGGGAAACCGGGACGACGGGAGGATAGGTTGATCCACGCCGAAAAATGGCCGGAACCGTATTTCGGGAAGACTCCGCCTGAGATTGAGAATTGTAGGTGCCCCAGAACACTTTGAAGCAGTCCCGTCCTTTAAAATCATAGGGAACATACCAGACATGGCTGTTTTCCGGGTCGGTGGCTTCTGCCTCCCGGATCGAATCTTCCACGCACGCAATCATGAGCTGGATGGTAAAACGGGCATCGGCCATGCCTCGCACCCTGGCCAGATGGGCTCGGGCACGATCATGGACCGTACCCGCGGGCGTTGCTTTTATCTCAGCTGGCGGGGTGGATGGCTTTGCAGGTTTCGGTGTTGACACAGGTGCCTTCTCGGGAGATCCGGCAGAGGCTTCAGGCTCTGTCTTGACCTCTCCGCCGGTATCTTCAGGGACGGGCACGGTTGGAGGTTGTTTCGGTTCTTCGATTACGGGTTTGGGCTGTTCCTGCTTTGGTTTATTCTTATGGTCGACAAAGAGGACAAACAGGACGGCAACAATGACAACCACGACGATTCCTGCCAGAGGATAAAGGACTAATCGCTGCTTATTTTTCTTCCGACGGGTGGTGGAACGCTGGATGAGCTCAGGTTCCGGCTTGATGACCTGCTTCGTGTTCGCCGAGGCAATGGGAGGGGATGGTTTGGAAACGGGAGGAGGCACGTCAATCGAACCTACATCAAGGGAGAGGTCCTCGGTTTTGGATACCGGGAGGGATACGGGGGGAGGTTCCCAGGGACCTTCCTCTTCATCATCATCCGTGGGGGGGGTGCCTTTCCAGGAGTCCGCAGCCGGGGCCGTGGTTTGAGGTCCACCACTATGAGAGGGCTCTGATGGGAATTCTCCCGGTCTGGTTCGTGCTGCCAGGCCAAGGGATAGAAAGAGAGCATAGAGACGATATACGTCAAATTCCTTCCATTTGCTCTGGGCAGCCATCTCCGCCATCGTACGCCGTCCGTCCATTAAAGCAACGAGTTCATCGGCGTCACTTCCCATTTCCAGGGACTTATACACATTGATTTTCGAATGTTCAAATGTGAGACCCACTTCAGGATTACCAAGGATGTCGATAACAAGGTCTCGATTGTCGGTCCGGGAAAAGAAATCCATGATTACCCGGGGAATGGGGTAGGTAAAGGTCAGGGTTCGAGCGGGTTTGTAGCCTTCCACCAGGCTGTAAATCGCTCCAGGACGGGAGATGATATGGGAAAAGAGGATCTGGAGCTGTTGAATAAAGGCATCCTGCATCTCCATCCGGGTCAGAAAACCCATGCCAAGGAGCTGCTCGGGAAGAGAGGCAAAGGAGCCTGATTCTTCAAGGGCCTGTCGGATATGGTCCCGGGTAATCTTTCCCTCGGATATCAGGATGTCGTCGATTTTTTCGTCAGGGTGATTGGAAGCCAGTGAGATGACTGCTCCTTCATCCACATAAATAATGCGATGGATCTCCCCTTCTTCAATCTTGACGGCCCCGGAAAAATTGGTTTTCCAGAGATGGGAGAGCAGGGTAATGGGATCCACAACACCGAATGTTCCCTCGGTTGGTAGTCCTTGCATGCATCTATTATGCGCAGGAGGGAACGCCTTGTCAACGCAGAATAGAGGAATACTCCTTCAGATGTTCAATCCGGCAGGTCCGGATGTCGGCTGCCGCCCCGTCAGGGGCTGCGAATCCGGCACGGGAAGTATTATCGAGATTTTTTCAGGAGGGAAAGATTTCTCACGAACATATCGAAGGTCATCCGACCCCGGCAGGTCCCCATGACCCACTGTCTGAATGCTTCTCTGTCAAGGTTTTCCAGCTGTGACAGCCGAGTCAGAGGAGGGGATGGACGATAATCCCAGGCGGGATCCTCACTCAGCCGGGTCGATTGATTATGGGGACAGACTTCCTGACAGATATCACATCCGAAGAGCCAGCCGCATCGGGCTCGGGTAGCTCCGGGGTCCGGGCTTCGATGCTCGATCGTCAGATATGAAATGCATCGACGGGCATCGATAGAATAGGGTTTTTGCAGGGCTCCGGTCGGGCAGGCGCGAATGCAGCGCGTACAGTTCCCGCATTGATTTTCGACGATGGAGGCAGGAAACGATAGATCGAGACTGAGGAGTGCACCTGCAAGAAAGAGATACGATCCGTATTCCGGATGAATAAGGCATGTATTTTTCCCTATCCATCCCAGCCCGCCCATGAGGGCTAGGTCCCTTTCCAGAACCGGGGCCGTATCGACAAAGATCCGATACTGGAAATCTCCATATCCGGGCTTCAGTTCTTCCAGGACCCGTGTAATCCGCTTTTTCAATACACGGTGGTAATCCCTTCCCCATGCATAGGAAGATACCAGTACTTCGTCTCCGCTCGCAGAAGACACCCAGTGACTCCTTCGATATGCAGTTCCGGTAATCAGGATACTGCGTGTTCCCTCCATCAGACGGTCCGGTTCCGTGTACAGCGGCAGACGTTCCTTCATGTAGGCCATGGAGCCATGATTCCCGGACTCGATCCATCTCCCCAGCGCTTCAATGTGGGGGAGGGAAGCAGGCGTAATGATTGCCCATGTGGAAAATCCGTTGGATGAAAAAAGCCCATGCATGGAGTTTTATTATACCGTTGCGCGCTGATTCCGGCTGTGATATAGTTTCCCTGCTGCCGAAGTGGCGGAATTTGGTAGACGCGCACGGTTGAGGGCCGTGTGGAGCAATCCGTACCGGTTCGAGTCCGGTCTTCGGCACCAACTTCTTCCTTACAATCAATTCCCCAGCGTGAACATTTTCAATAAATGATCCAGTGCCGGACTCGTCCTTAGAAGTGGATTTCGTGGGTAGACACGGATCGAGTCCGGTCTTCGGCACCAACTTCTTCCTTACAATCAATTCCCCAGCGTGAACATTTTCAATAAATGATCCAGTGCCGGACTCGTCCTTAGAAGTGGATTTCGTGGGTAGACACGGATCGAGTCCGGTCTTCGGCACCAACTTCTTCCTTACAATCAATTCCCCAGCGTGAACATTTTCAATAAATGATCCAGTGCCGGACTCGTCCTTAGAAGTGGATTTCGTGGGTAGACACGGATCGAGTCCGGTCTTCGGCACCAACTTCTTCCTTACAATCAATTCCCCAGCGTGAACATTTTCAATAAATGATCCAGCGCCGGACTCGCCTGCCATGCCGAAGCTGCCTGGGTTGCGAAGGCAGGTCCTTAGAAGTGGATTTCGCGGGTAAATGCGGATCGAGTCCGGTCTTCGGGAGCAAAGCCCTTGATTCTGCCCCATTTTCTTGACAATTTTGAGGATTTTAGGCATGATGTTCGGGTGACTCAGAAGGTGCTGATCGTTCTAACCTCTGCTGGCACGGAAGAACAGGCCGTTGCGATTGGAGAAGAGCTTGTATCCAGACGACATGCGCAATGTGTCAACATTCTTCCTGTTCCTCGTTCCATCTATCGGTGGAAAGGAAATATCTGCCACGATTCAGAATATCTTCTTGTAATCAAGACTTCTGAAAACCGCTTTGAGGAAGTGAAGGGAACGATCCAGGAACTGCATGTATACGAACTTCCCGAAATCATTTCCTTTCTTACCCATGAAGTGGAGGAAGAGTTCCGAAAGTGGGTAATCCAGGGCGTATCCCGTCCCGTCAAACTATCTTCAAAGTAACCTGACCGTCCCGGTTTCCATTGCCGCGTGTCCCTGGGTGTGAATCGGGACAGCGGTTTCCGTGTATATTCGGAACGTTGTCTTCCATGAGAATTGTCCAGACTTATCTTGTTGACACTATATATTGTATGATTTATGGCAATCTGCATCTCATATTGTGGTATAATGCATATGGGATGGATGAAGTTGCCGATCCATAACGATTGCCCCTTTCATAATCTCACTCTGAAACCTTGTCAGCCTTGACAAAGTAAACCGGTATCGATACACTGAACCGGTGGACAAAAGAAGTCAAAATAAGTAAAATGTGGCTTAAATGGGGTGAGGTAAAATGAATCGTCTCAGAGGCAATATCCCCGCTACGATTGATGTTAAGGGTCGGTTAAAGATGCCAACGGCCTTTAAGAGACATCTGGAGGAGCAGTTCGGGCGGGATGTCTTTGTGACTTCCCTCACGGGTTCCAGTGTCCTTGTCTATCCTCTTCCTGTTTGGACCGAAATCGAAACGAAAATATCGACACTTGCGCAATCTCATCCAAGCGTTCAGAAATACCGGAGGAACACGAGCTATTTCGGCCAGGAATGTTCGATGGATCCTCAGGGACGGGTTCTTATTCCGACGGTGCTTCGAGACTTTCACGGTGATCTTTCCGGTGAGGTCTGTGTATTGGGTAATTACGACCATCTCGTGATCTGGCGACGGGATCAGATTGAACGTTCAATAACTGAGGAGCCTTTCACCGACGAAGATTTTAAATCCCTGGCCGAGCTGGGGCTCTAGGATGACATGCATCACTCCGTCCTTCTCAATGAGGTCGTCGATTTTCTCCAGCCAGATGAAGGCCTCATCGTGGATGCGACTGTGGGACTCGGCGGTCATGCCGAAGCGATTCTCCGGGCATCCCCGAGAATCCACCTTCTTGGAATTGATCTTGACCCCCGTGCTCTCGAAAGCTGTTCCAAACGCCTGGCACCCTTCGGATCCCGTGTGCAGCTGGTTCAGGGCAATTATTCAACGATCAAGCAGTTCGTCGGGGAATCCGGGAGAGAGAGTGTGGAAGGTGTCCTTGCGGACCTTGGCCTCTCTTCGTTTCAGCTTTCCGAAGCGGAGCGTGGATTCAGCTTCGGGCTGGACGGTCCGCTGGACATGCGGATGGGTGAGGGAGATCTTCGCGCTGAAGACATTGTAAACACCTGGGATGTGACATCACTGGCCCGGATCTTTAGAGAATATGGGGAGGAACGCATGGCCTACAAAATTGCCAAAGCCGTTGTCGAACATCGCCCGATGCACTCAACGCGGGAACTGCGAGACCTTTTGCACAGGGTGAAGGGTGGGAGGGAGGCGAGGATCGATTCGGCAACCAGGATTTTTCAGGCATTGCGAATCGCGGTCAACCGTGAGCTGGACCATCTGGAACGATTTATCCCTTCAGCCGTTGAGGTCCTGGCGCCGGGAAGCCGATGTGCTGTTATTTCCTTTCACAGTCTCGAAGATCGAATTGTTAAAACACTCTTTCGGCACCTCTCCGGACAATGTGTATGTAACCGGGGACTCCTCTGTACCTGTGCCCCGACACAGGCTGTCTCGATCCTGACGCGGAAGCCGGTTCGACCTGCCGAAGAAGAACTTCAGAGTAATCCCCGCAGCCGCAGCGCCAAGATGAGAGTGGTCGAAAAACTGTGATCCCGCTGTATCTCCGCCCGGTGGACAATGTTTACCTCCGTCGGGAGCGGGATACTCGTGTCATCCCCTTTCTGATTGCCTCCCTTCTGGTTTTGCTTCCCGCCATTCTTCTCCTCCTCCTCCTGGTTCACTGGCAAAACGAAATTTACAAGATCGGATATGAGCTTTCGGTCCTGGAGCATAACCGTGCCAAGCTGGAAAATAGGAAACTGAGCCTTCTGGCCGAAAAAGAACATCTCTCGGCTCCTGCCCGCCTCGATCAACTGGCAATGGAACGGGGGCTGGTTCCTCCGGAACCTGAACAGGTGGTGATTCCCAGTGGACCGTAAGCGCCTTATTATCTTCCTCGCTTGTCTTTCCCTGTGGGGTGCCGTCATTCTCTGGCGGTTGGCCGATCTACAGCTCCTTTCCGGAGACCAGTACGCAAATGATGTTCTGAAGGCCCTGCAAATTGAAATTGAAGAAACTCCGCGCAGAGGGATGATCTATGACCGTGAAGGCCGGATTCTGGCCATGTCGCTTACGGTCCCGAGCATCTGTGCCTATCCTCCCTTTATTAAGGATGCCGACGATGTGGCATCCAGGCTTGCCCCTCTTTTGAAGGAGCGGCCCGAAAACATTCGAAAATCGATCCTGAGTCCGCGCCAGTTCGTCTGGCTGGCCCGCCAGGTTTCCCCTTCGACGGGGGATGCCATCTTTCGGATGAAGCTCCGGGGTGTCGGGATCCGATATGAATATAAGCGTATCTATCCCCATGGACTCCTTGCCGGAAAGGTTCTGGGAACGGTGGGTGTGGACCACCACGGACTCGGAGGGCTCGAATATGCATGGGATAAGCAACTGTCAGGTGTGCCGGGACGCCGCATCCTTCTCAAGGATGCACGCCGGAATGATATCGATCTCAACATGCTGGTCACGGCTCCCATCGAGGGACGGGATCTCCACACCTCCATTGACGCGGTAATTCAGCATCTTGCGGAAAAGGAAGCCATACTGGCTGCCGGCAACACCGGATGTATCGATATTTCTATCACGGTGATGGATCCGAGCAATGGAGAGATTCTTGCTCACGCCCTGGCACCGCCCACGGACCCATCCACCCCTGCGACTTACACGACGAACGGCCACCCCGACTGGCTGGCGAAAGGTGTGTACGAACCGGGTTCGACACTGAAACCCATGGTAGCCAGCTTTGCCTTCGAAGAGCATCGAGTGGATCCCCTCGAGTTGATCAACGGGGAAAATGGGGTCTTTGAATACAAGGGAAAAAGAATTCGAGACCATGAGCCCTACGGATTGATTACCTTTGAGGATGCCCTGATTCATTCCTCCAATGTTGTCTTTGCGAAGGTCGGGATGCGCCTTACTCCGGAGCGTTTTTACAGACGGCTCCAGGAATTGGGATTCGGGGATCGCACCGGCATTGATCTTCCAGGTGAGGAACGGGGCTTGTTCCCCCGATATGAAGACTGGCGGGAAAACACGCCGGCCTATATGGCACTCGGGCAGGAACTCGCCGTGACCAATGCCCAGCTTATTCAAGCCTACTCAGCGCTGGCAAGAGATGGGAGCAGTGTGGTTCCCCATTTCAACCGGGAGCTTGCACCGATTCAGCGAAGAATTATGGACGCGGACCATGTGGCCCGGCTCAAGATGATCCTTGTGGAAGTCACAAAGCGCGGAACGGGAATGAATGCGGCGCTCGCCTGGGCTCCTGTGGCCGGAAAGACGGGAACGGCCCAGAAACCCATTCCCGGACAGGGATATGTCCTGGGAAAGTATGTCTCTTCTTTTATCGGGTGGTTTCCGGTCGAGGAACCGAAATATCTGATACTTGTCATGTTGAACGAGCCCAGGGGCCGGTTCTACGGGGGCGATGTTGCTGCGCCGATCTTTCATCGGCTGGCCGATGCCATCTGTATTCGTGGGGAAATCCATGAAACTTGAAGCCCTCGTAAAGGGATGGAAGGTCAAAGGGTCCATACCTCAGAATCTGGAAGTTTTTTCGGTAGACGAGCGGGCATCCTCTCTGGAACAGAATTCTCTTTTTGTCGCCGTTTCGGGTACACGGAACCATGGACTCGATTTTGTCGAAGAGGCCCTGAAGCGCGGAGCCGCAGCCATCCTTTCCGATCGTGTCCCTTCGAAACCGCTTCCCGTGCCCGTTCTCCACTATTCCAATCCACGTTCCCTTATTTTACCTATGGAGCTGAGGCTGCGGAACCATCCGGAGCAATTCATGAAATTCGTTGGAATTACGGGAACGAATGGTAAGACGACGACAGCTTCTCTGGTTTCTCACGTGTTAGGCCCGGAGGCCGCGTACATCGGAACGACCCATGTTCAGGTGGGAAGAAAAACGAGGCCGGCACCCTATACGACTCCTCCTTCAAACGAGATCGCAGCGATTCTGTCTGAGGCGAAAGCGGCACCATGTTCGACCGTCGTCATGGAGGTCTCCTCCCATGCCCTTCAACAGGATCGCGTTAGGGGATTGCTCTTTGATGTGGGGGTCTTTCTGAATCTGCAGAGGGATCATCTCGACTATCACAGGACCATGGCCCGATACTTTGCTGCAAAGAAGAGGCTATTCCGGCAGATCGCTCCATCCGGACGAGCCGTCGTGAATGTGTCTGATCCATATGGGTGTCGGCTGGCAGCATCGATTCAACACGGACCGATCACGTTTGGCTGGAATCAAGGCAGTGACATTTACCCTCTCGATGTCCGATCAAGGAAGAAGGGAACCGATGTGACACTTCAGGTTCCCAATATGATCCTGAACATCGCTTCTCCATTGCATGGAGATTACAACGTCGAAAATCTGATGGCGGCCGTGGGAATCCTTTATACGCTAGGACGTGATCTGAAGGCTGATTCCAGAACCATTTCAACATTTCCCGGAGCCAGGGGAAGACTCCAGCGTGTACCGAATGAACTGGATTTAGACATCTTTGTCGACTATGCCCATACCCCGGAGGGAATCACCAAGGCTTTGACCGCAGTGAAGAAATCCCTGGGTAAGCGGATTATTTCCGTCCTGGGGGCAGGGGGAGACAGAGACCCCGGCAAGCGCGTTCTGATGGGCGCTGCCGCCGGCGAGATGAGCGATATCGTCATCATTACTACCGACAATCCCAGAAGTGAATCCCCGAGGGATATCGCGATGGAGCTGGTCCGAGGCGTGAAAAGGTCAGGGCAGGTAAAAGTGCTGACCATCCTTAATCGGTCTGAGGCCATACGGACTGCAATTCGAATGGCAAATCCAGGTTTTGTGGTCATGCTGCTGGGGAAGGGACACGAGTCCTATCAGATTGTCGGAAAGAAGCGGACACCCTTTAGCGATCATGACGAAGCCGTGCGTGCGGTACAGGAGATAGCCCATGCGGTTCACGTGTGAAGAAGTGACTCGTGTGACCCGGGGGAAACTCGTGGGGATGCCCTCCTGTGATGCACAAATGGAAGGTGTGGCCATCGATAGCCGGAATCTCCATCCCGGGCAGCTCTTTATTGCCCTGAAGGGTGAGCGTGCGGATGGCCATGATTTTCTATTGCAGGCGGAGGAGCGAGCTTCAGCGGTCATGGTGTCCCGGGGATCGACGTCCCGTCTTCCGCAAATTATCGTGGAAGACACGCACCGTGCGCTTCAGGATTTGGGAAGGCATGCGTATGCAAGGCTCAGGGGTGTTGTCATTGCCGTGACCGGGAGTGTCGGAAAAACAACGACAAAGGAACTTCTTTCCCTGGCCCTGAGCAAACCCGGAAGAACCGTGGCCGTATCGCCAGGAAATCTTAACAGTACGATAGGTCTTCCTTTGAGTCTATGCAATGTTCCGGAAGACGCCGATTATGTCATTCTGGAAATGGCAATGAGCCAACCCGGAGAACTGGATCGGCTCGGTTCGATTGCTCCGCCCCATATCCTTCTCTATACGGCAATTCGCCCGGCTCATACGGCCTTTTTTGCTTCCATGGACGAGGTGGCCCGTGCCAAGGGAGAACTTCTGCGGCACCTTATTGATTCGGGAACCCTTGTCTACAATGCAGAGGATCCGTACCTTCAAACCATTGCCGGAGAGTGGTCGGGCCCATCGGTTACCTTTGGTATAAAAAGGGGGGATCTGACTGGAACGGTGATCAACAGCCGCGGGTTTCTGGGTGCTGAATTGCAGGTGGCATCCCCCGGTTCAAGCACCGTTCTCACGTTGCCGGAAGGCCATGTTCCGGCAACAAACGTCCTTGCCGCCATGGCGGTTGGACATGCCATCGGTGAGTCCATGACCGAGTTGGCTGAAAGAATTCAAGGTTTCCGCCCCCTCCGGCATCGGGGGAACCTGATTCGTGCCGGGAATGGCATCACATTAATTGATGACTGTTACAACGCTTCTCCTTCAGCGGTTGAAGCCGCACTGGATCAGTTCAAAAGTACTCCGGTCAGGGGAAGAAAGATCTTTGTCTTTGGTGACATGAAGGAACTGGGAAAGAGGGAGGAAGAAGACCACAGGCATGTGGGAAGGCTTGCATCCTCCACCGTGCAGATCTTACTCTGCGTGGGCTCTCTTGCGCGTCTTGCAGGCGAACAATGTGGACCGGATGTTCAGACCTGCAATTTTTTGTCCGCAGAGGATGCCGCCCGTTGGGTTCGGAACCATGCTCAGCCGGAAGACTGGATCCTTGTGAAGGGATCTCGTTCCATGGGACTGGAGAGGGTCATCTCCTCATTCGAGGTGAAATCATGATCCTCCTGCTCCTTCCTCACCTGCGATCGTTTCATGGCGTCTTCAATGTCTTTCAGTACATCACATTCCGAATGGCGATGGCAGCTCTGACATCCATGGTCATTATCTTTGTCCTGGGTCCCTGGTTTATCCGTACCCTGAAATCTCTGCAGTTCGGCCAGGTAATTCGAAACGAAGGCCCCGATTCACATTTCCGTAAGGCGGGGACACCCACAATGGGCGGACTTCTTATCATGGTTTCGGCTATTGTTTCGATTCTCGTGTGGGCGGACCTGAATGTCATCTACACTCTCGTTCTTCTCATCGGAATGGCCGGCTTTTCTGCAATCGGCCTTATCGATGATGTGCTGAAACTGAGGCAGCGGCACAGCAAGGGGCTGTCCGCCAGAGGAAAGTTTCTGTTACAGATTGGATTGGCGGCTTTTCTCTGGTGGATCCTTCACGCATCCGCCATGCCTCATCTGGACACGCTTTTTCCCCCATTTTTCAAAGACTGGACGGTTGCTCTGGGAATTCTCTCGCTGCCATTTTTTGTCTTTGTCATGGTGGGAACGACCAATGCGGTGAACCTTACCGATGGACTGGATGGTCTCGCCATTGGATGCTCCATGATCGTAGCCGCAACCTATACGATCCTTGCCTATGTAAGCGGAAATGCCATTGCGGCTCATTATCTTCAGGTTGCCTCCATTCCGGGCTCGGGTGAACTCAGTGTCGTCTGCAGTGCTCTGGTGGGATCTGCTTTGGGTTTTCTCTGGTTCAACAGCCATCCCGCACAAATTTTTATGGGCGATGTCGGATCCCTGGGGCTTGGGGGAACGATAGGTCTGGCTGCTCTGATCACCAAACAGGAGCTTACCCTCGTTATCGCGGGCGGTGTCTTCGTGATGGAGGCGCTTTCTGTCATCCTGCAGGTGGGCTCTTACAAATTGTCCGGTCGCCGGGTCTTTCTCATGGCACCATTTCACCACCACTTTGAAAAGAAGGGATGGGATGAATCCAAAGTTGTCATCCGTTTCTGGATTCTTTCCATCATCTGCTCCCTTCTCGCTCTGAGTACGTTGAAACTGCGATGAGATATCTGGTACTTGGTTACGGAACAAGCGGCCGCTCTGTATGTCAGGCTCTCATACGGATGGGGGAAATTCCTGTGGTCGCGGATGACCGAGGCTCCTCCCTGGACCAGGCCAGAAAGGATGGATGCCTGGTTGCCCCGTTTGAAGATGCTTTGGCTCAAATTGACGGATTGATCGTTTCCCCGGGTGTTCCGCCCGGTCACCCCCTTGTCCGCGAAGCGGAGACCCGACGGGTTCCCATCGATACAGAGCTGAGCTGGGCCTGCCGGCACCTGAGCGGAGAATTCTGGGGTGTGACGGGGACCAACGGAAAGAGCACGACGGTTCACGTTCTGGCGTCTCTCCTGCGACACGCAGGCCGAAGAGCCGTCGCCGCGGGAAACATAGGAACTCCTCTTGCGGAATTTGTTGCACAACTCAACGTTCCTGAGATCTTTGTCTGCGAGTTGTCCAGCTTTCAGATTCATTACATGTCTTCCTTTCCGCTTACGACGGCAATCGTTTTGAACGTGACACCGGATCACATCAGCTGGCATGGAACTTTTGATGCGTACCGGGCTGCGAAGTTGAAGATCTTTCGCCTGGTCACACCGGAGGGGTATCGGATCTCGCACGCCTCTGTAAGCGTGGATGGCGTACTGACCTACGGACGTGATCCGCGATGCGATCTCTATGTAGGTGAGGATGAAATGATCTGGAACAAGACCGTCATGGCCCGGCGGGAAGATTTGCCGCTTCTGGGAGACCATAATTGGGAAAATACCGGTGCAGCCATGCTGGCCTGTTTTGTGAACGGTATCGACCCGGGTCTCGTTCGAGAAGGGCTCATGACCCTTTCCCCCCTGCCGCACCGGCTGGAAACCGTCGCCAGGAAGGCCGGGCGTATCTTTATCAATGATTCAAAAGCAACCAATGTGGATGCGGTATGTAAAGCTCTAACCGCATTTCAACAGAATAATGTCTGGCTGATCATGGGAGGGAAGGGGAAAGACGCGCCGTATGATCCTCTCCGAACTTCTGTTCAGAGGGTAGTTTGCGGCCTGATCGTCCTCGGAGAGGACGCCCCCCGTATCGTTCAGGAACTTGGAAGCGCCGCACCGGCCTGTATCCGGGTCCATACCCTGGATGAGGCCATGGATGCACTCATGCGGGAATCTTCTCCCGGGGATATTGTTTTACTCTCGCCCGGATGCGCTTCGTTTGATCAGTATCGGTCCTTTGAAGAACGTGGAAATCACTTTCGGGATCTGGTGGAGAAATGGCCAGAAAGCTAAAGACCAACCGGACCCTTATCGTTGTTATCTTTTTGCTCCTGGGCATTGGTCTCCTGACCGTGGCCTCTTCGGGGGCCCTGCTGAAGGGTACGGATCGAAATGTATTTTTCATCAAACAGGGTGCCGTTGCTCTTCTGGGGTTAATTCTTCTCTTTGCCGCGATGCGCATTCCCTACGACGCATATCTTCGCCCGCTGCCGGTTCGGATTCTGGGCGGTGCCAGTGTTGCGCTGCTTCTTTTGCTCTTTTTCCTTCCCAAATATAAGGATGCCTACCGCTGGATCGTTTTTCCGGGTTTCACGCTTCAGCCTTCAGAATTTGTAAAAATTTTCCTGCTCATCTACCTGGCCTACCGTCTGCCCCGGATCGATTTTTCTGGGGCGTGGTGGAAGGACGCAATCCTTCCCGCCGTGTTTACCGGTCTGATTGTAATGGAACCTGATCTTGGCACGGCCTTTATTATTCTGTCCATCACCGGTGTGATGTTTTTTGTGGCGGGGCTCCCAAGGCGATATGTGCTCCTCGCCTTTACGATGCTTTTACTCTTCCTTACTGCCGCGATCTTTTCCAAAGGGTACCGCTATGCGCGACTGACCGCATTCCTGAACATGGAGGCTCACGCAGATAAGGAGGCCTACCAGACGCTGCAGGCCATGAAGGCCATCGGAAGCGGGAAACTTATGGGTAAGGGGGTGGGGGGAAGTACACAGAAACTCTATTATCTGCCCCAACCCCATACAGATTTTGCCTTTGCGATTGTGGGGGAAGAACTGGGATTTGTCGGTGCCGTCAGTGTTTTGCTGCTTTTTGGCATCTTTCTCTGGCAGGGCCTCAAGGTGTCACGGGCTCACCCCAGACTCGAGGGAAGTTATCTGGCATTCGGGATTACGATCATTGTCGTGTTTCAGGCTCTGATTCATATCAGCGTGAATCTCGCCCTGATGCCTACCAAGGGGTTGGCTCTGCCTTTTATCAGTTATGGGGGATCTTCTCTATTGGCGACGTGCCTGATGGCGGGCATTCTGCTCAACATATCGGAGGAACGGGCATGAGTCGCCTCGTGCTGACCGGAGGAGGAACCGGCGGACACATCATGCCCCTTCTGGATGTGGGCGATGTCCTTTGCCAGAAAGGATGGAAGGTTCGTTTCATTGGAAGCCGGTATGGACTGGAAGGCAAACTCGTTCCCCAACGGGGTTACTCTTTGACACGGCTTCCGGTGAGGGGAATGATGGGCAGGGGGTTTGTATCACGAGCGGGCAGAGGTGTTCTTGTACCGATTGCGACAGCGATGGCGATTCTTGCCCTCGTCTTGTTCAGGCCGGACGCTGTCTTTTCTACGGGAGGGTATGCCGCCTTTCCCGTGCTGGCAGCCTGCAGAATCTGCGGAATTCCATACGTCCTGCTGGAACAAAACGCCTATCCCGGAAAGGTGAATGAGATTTTTGCAAAACATGCCCGTAAGGTATTTGTGGGATTTGAACCTGCAATCCGGTACCTGAATGGGGATGTGGAAATCACGGGGAATCCGGTATCTCCGGAATTTTTTCAGATTCCTCCCGCCGCTTTCCCGGATGGCCCGGTTCAGATGGTCATCCTGGGAGGTTCTCAGGGTTCCCGGGTTTTGAACCGTCTCATGGTTCAGAGTCTTTCGGCTATCCAAAGCTTGGGAATTTCCATCACTCACCAGACTGGCCCCGCTGAGCATGCAGGTGTGTCTTCAGCATACAGAGATCTGCAAATTCCCTCCAGGGTGGAAGCCTTTATTTACGGCATTCCCGAGCTTCTATCCCGTACCCATCTCGTCCTTTCCCGTGCAGGCGCCATGAGTGTCAGCGAGATCGCCGCTTCCGGGAGATCCGGTTTCTTTATTCCCTTCGCAGGGGCGTACCACGATCACCAGACCATGAATGCCCGCGCTCTGGTGGATGAGAATGCTGCATGGCTCCTCTCTGAGAGGGAAGCACAGGATGGGGCCTTTATTAAAGTACTCAAAGAAATACTCTCCGATCCGAACGAACTGGTTCGAAGGGGGAACCGTGCCCGGGAACTCTCCAATCCTCAGGCACTCTCCCGAATCACTTCGTTTCTGCTTGGGCTCGTTCAACCCGCGGGAGGCGCCCATGCTCTTTCATAGGATCAAAAGGATTCACATGATGGGGATCGGTGGCACAGGCATGAGCGGAATGGCTGAAATTCTTCTCTACCACGGATTTTCCATCAGCGGGTGTGACTCCGCAGAGCAGGAAATACTGGACCACCTGCGGGACCGGGGAGCCGTGATTTCAATCGGGCATAACCCGGATCATGTGATTGAAAGTGACGTGGTCGTCTACTCCAGTGCCGTCCCTACAGATCATCCGGAACTCGCGTTTGCCAGGAAATCAAGAATTCCAACGATCAAGCGGGCGGAAATGCTGGGAGAGCTGTCCAGGCTTCATGTCACCGTCGCCGTCTCAGGAACTCACGGAAAGACAACGACGACCTCTCTGATCGGATTTCTTGCTGATCGGCTGGAGCTGGACCCGACTGTAATTGTTGGAGGCCGTCTGATCTCCCTTCCCGGGCATGCTCGAGTCGGTTCCGGACCCATGGTGATCGAAGCCGACGAATTTGATCGATCCCTCCGTAATATTCATCCGACGCTTGCGGTGATGACCAATGTGGATCGGGATCACCTCGACTGCTATCGTGATTTTGCGGATATCTGCGAAACCTTTCTATCCTACCTCCAGCATGTGCCCTTTTTTGGAAAGGTAATTCTGAATGTGGACGATTCGGTGCAGACGTCATTTCTCCCCCAGATTAACCGGCCTGTAATCACGTATGGGACAGGGGGTCAGGTTGATTTCAAAATTTCCGAAGTTGAGAAAACAGAGGAAGGGACGTGTTTTACGTGCAGTGTAATTCCCGCAGATCAAAAGTACAGGGTGATGATTCCTCTCTTCGGGACCCATAATGTATACAACGCAACAGCCGCGCTGGCTGCTCTATGGGATCTGACGGGAAGCAAGGATCAACTGGCCGGCGCCGTACGTTTCATGAAAGATTTTCCCGGTGTATCCAGACGTTTTGAATCGATCGGCGCCATTGAAGGTCGACCGGTTATTTCGGATTACGCCCACCATCCAAGGGAAGTGCAGGCAGCTCTCGAAGCCGCAATGCAGGCTTTCCCGGGTCGTCCGGTGATCGCACTCTTTCAGCCCCATCTGTACAGTCGTACGCGATTGTTTTCCCACGAATTCTCCAAAAGTCTTATGGTCGCGGATCATGTGATTGTCCTTCCCGTATATCCCGCGAGGGAAGAACCCATCGTTGGAGTCACGGGGGAAAGCATTGTGCATGGGTTGCGGCTGGAAGGTCATGCCGGGGCGCTCTTTTTGCCCGATGTCGTTTCTGCAGTGGCAAAGGTGAAGCAATCCCTTCCCGAGGATGCGATTGTTCTGGCACTTGGTGCAGGGAGCATCCACATTCATCTGCTGCGTGAACTGGGAGGTGTCCATGCGAAAAAAAGATAGACCCTCCATTCTTCTGGCTTCTTTTCTTGCCTTTGCCATGGTTCCCCTTATCTCTTTGTCCATCCTGGGAATGCGGGTTTCCTCCATACAGATCGAGGGAATTACGGATCCCACACGAGTGCTTCTCATGAAACATCTTGAAAGACTGAAGGGGCTCAAACTCTTTTCCATAAACAGCGAGATGATTGAGCATCAGTTTGGCCATCGATGGGTTGTGTGTGAGTCCGTACGAAAGGTCATGCCGGGAAAAGTGATCATCAAGCTCAAACCGCGCATCGCCCTTGTGGATACGGGAGGAACCTGGCTCGATCGTGAGGGTAAGACGGTCATGCCTCAGCTGAGTCCGCCTCCACCCCTGTCACTCCAGGGAACCGTCACCTATCAAACACGGGAACAGCTTGTTACCCTGGCATCCAGTTACCCGGACTTTCTGGCTCAATTCCCCGTGATTCGAGTCCTGTCTTCCAGACACTGGATTCTTAATGATGACCATGGAAGCAAAGTCCATTTCGATCCCTTTCAACCCGATATCTGTATGACACGGTGGGAGGAAGTGGTTCCCGTTCTTCGGGATCTCCCTCAGGTTACGGATATCGATCTCAGATTCGCAGGACGGGCCTATCTCCGTTCTTCGGGAGGTGAAGATGAGCACGCTGCTGTCGGGCATTGATCTCGGATCCTCTGCCATTCGTGTTGTTGTGGCAGAGGTGTCGGATGACGGTACAATCACGGTAACCGGCCGCGGAGAAGTACCGACACCGCCCTCTGCCGCTTACATGGGAACGATCAGTAACCAGGAAACTTTTTCCAGTACCTTGCGGAAGGTGATAGAAGAAGTGGAGGTCATGGCCGGATTTGAAATTGATCGAGCCTTTGTCGGTGTTTCCTCCCCTCAGTTCGAAGGATTGAGAGCGATGGGAAAGACCCATGTGCAGGGGCGGCATCGGCGGGTAACCGAAGAAGATAAGAATCGGGTGCTGGATCACTGCACCTCGGTAAAACTTCCTGAAACGCACGAGGTGTTTGCCGTCATGCCGATGGAATTCCAGGTTGACGGCCAGCAGGGAATCCTGGAGCCGGTCAATATGGTGGGTCACGATCTTTCGGTACTTGCTCATATCATAACCTGCCCCAAGGGTCTGCCTTCCAATGTGGCCGCGATATGTAATGGCATTGGAATTCAGGTCATGGCTCTCATCTATGAGCCTATCGCGGCGGTAGAGGCTGTGGTGACGCAGGATGAACAGGATATGGGGTTTCTTCTCCTCGATATTGGATATGATACGACCCATGTGCTTGTGATGCGAAGGCAGGCGGTTCTGGCGAGTAAGGTCTATCGTGTCGGGGGACGTCATTTTACGACCGATCTGGCCCAGGTGCTTGGGATTTCTCAAAAAGAAGCGGAAACGATTAAAACGGCAAGAGCTTCCCTGATCAAGGATTCCATCGGAGAAGATGAAGCCATGGAGTTAACGACTGTAGGGCAGGGAAGGACCAAAGTCGTGACTCTGGCAAACATATCGGAAATTCTTTATGACCGTGCCGAAGAACTTCTTACCATGATCCATAAGGATCTGGCAAGACAGAGCCTGGATCAGGAAATCAAAGGAGGCTGCATCCTTGTGGGAGGGGGAAGCAAACTGGATGGTATCGCAGAATTGGTGGAACGAACCATGGGAACCAGTGCCCGTGTCGGCACCCCCCAGGACCTCCTTGGACTCACGGAGCTGATCAACAAGCCGGAATGGGCGACAGTGGTTGGGGTAATGCGCTACGGATACAAGCATCAATCAACCCTATGGAAAAAAGAGGAAGGTCTCTTTAAACGCATAACAGCGAAAATATTCAAAGGAGGAAAGAGATGATCATGTTGGACGATCAACCCCCGAAACAGCTCGCAATCGAGCTGGAAGAAAATGTGTGCCCCGCAAAAATTAAGGTAATTGGGGTGGGAGGGGGAGGCGGCAATGCCATCAACCGTATGATCCGCTCAGGGATCAAGGGAGTTGAATTCATTGCCGTCAACACAGATCTTCAGGATCTGAAGAAAAACCTTGCACCGACGAAGATCCAGATTGGAGCCAAGCTCACGCAGGGATTGGGAACCGGAGGTGATCCGACCCTCGGAAGAGAAGCCGCCATGGAAGACATGGACACAATTATGGAACATATCGAAGATGCCGATATGGTCTTCCTGACGAGCGGGATGGGAGGGGGTACCGGAACGGGAGCTCTTCCTCAGATTGCGATGCAATGCCGACAGCTGGATCGTCTCCTGACCGTGGCGGTTGTCACGCTTCCCTTCTCTTTCGAACTGAAGCTGAGGGCCCGGCGGGCTCAGGACGGCCTCGGAATCCTGTCGGAGAATGTGGATACTCTCATTAACATTCCCAACGACCGGCTTCTGGAGCTCACCGACAGAAACACTCTGCTATCCGAAGCTTTTGCCATGGCCGACGATGTTCTTCGACATGCCGTTCAGGGAATTTCGGATCTGATTGTCCATACGGGTACCATCAATCTCGACTTCAATGATGTTCGGAACATTTTGAAGGGCCAGGGAAAAGCCATCATGGGCATTGGTGAAGCCGTCGGTGACGATCGGGCGGTTGTGGCAGCCAAATCAGCAATCAGTTCTCCGCTTCTCACCTCTACGACCATTGAGGGAGCAAAGAGCATTCTGATCAACTTCAGCGGCAGGGATCTCAAGCTGATGGAATGCAGCGAAGCGTGCAAACTGATCGAAGAGATGGCCCATGAGGATGCGGAAGTCATGTGGGGAGTCGTCGAGGATGAAACTCTGGCTGAATCGATCAAGATCACCGTTTTTGCAACGGGATTTGACGGTAGCGCGATGAGAATCAAACCCAAGCCCGTAGCTCAGGTCAAACCTGGACCGATCTTTGCCCCGGTTGAAAGACCCGCGGAAGACCGGGCTGTTGTGGGAGGGAACTTTCAGTTCGCTTCCGTGGCCCATAAGGAAGAAGTGGAAGAAGAAACGGTCGCTCAGGATGAACTGGACCTCGAAAAACCGACATGGATGCGAAAAGGGAAAAAGAAGCTGTTCTGAACCTTACCCGATTGATTCAGGATTCTGTCCATACTACGGTGTTGACAGGGCCGGGACTGTCTCTTGAAGCGGGTATCCCCGGATTGTGGGGGATGACGGGAGCCTGGGAAGGCCTTCCCGTATTTCGCTATGTAACGGCCCGTCGATTAATGGAAGATCCCCGGGCTCAATGGGGTCTCTTTCGCGATCTGCATCGGCAGGCAAGGTCTGCGAGACCAACACCCATGCACTATGCACTGGCCAGGCTTGAAGCTTCAGGGGATATCGACTGGATCCTGACCCTGTCCGTAGATGATCTTCTGGAGAAGGCCGGATGCCGACGTGTCGTTCATCTATTCGGACGCCTTTCCCGTTTGCGATGTTCCCTGTGCGAAAAGGTGTCGAATGAAGTCGGGGAAGAGAGGCTCTTACCGGCCCCCTGTTCGTGTGGTGGTCTGTTCCGGCCAGACATCACGCTGGGGGATGAAACTCCGGATTCCTCCATTCTTTCCCGAGCTGTTTGCATTGTAAAACATACCCAACTCCTCCTTTGTATGGGGGTGACCGGTCTCGTGCCTCCGGTCACTCTGTTGGCGCACGCCGCCGCCTCGGGAGGTGGAAGGACCCTCTATGTGGAATCGGGGGTGACCTCCTTCCCCCGGAATGTGTCGTCCTTCCACCTCCGCCTTCCTTTTCAGCCATCGAAACCATCCGGTACACGAAGTCTTTCGCCCTCTTCGGGCTATTGAACGCTTGACGGAGGAGGGTGGAGCGAGTAGCATTAAAACATGAGGCACGAACGAGACCTTCTTGATATCCGTCCCATACGTTTTGATCTGGATTTTTTAAAATACCCTGATGGTTCCGTCCAGGTGTCCATGGGCGACACAAGGGTGATATGCACGGTCATGGCCGACCCAAAGGTGCCGCCCTTTGCGCAGGAAATGGGCCGCGGATGGATTACATCGGAATACGCCATGTTACCCGGATCGACGGACACCCGATCTTCGCGGGATGTTCAAAAAGGTCGTCCGAATGGAAGGAGCGCAGAAATTCAGCGTCTTGTAGGGAGAACGCTGCGTTCCGTAACGGAATTGCGCCTCATTCCGGAACGGACACTCTGGGTCGATTGTGATGTCATTCAGGCCGACGGAGGAACGCGAACCGCAGCGATCAATGGTGCCTTTGTTGCCATGAATCTTGCCTTCCTGAAGTATATCCAGCGCGGAGATATAGTCCGATGGCCCTTTTCTTCGTGGCTTGCGGCCGTGAGTGTCGGTGTCGTGGAGGGTCAGGTCTGTGTGGATCTCGATTACCGAGAGGATTCACGGGCTGAAGTCGATTTGAATCTCGCGGTGACCTCCAGCGGTGACCTTGTCGAGATTCAGGGAACAGCCGAGTCCGAGCCCATTTCCTTTCCCACTTTTCATACCATGGTGGAAGCAGGAATTCAGGGGGCCCGAACCATTATGAAAGCACAGCGTACGGCCCTCGAAGAAGCATTTCAGGAGTTGAAACCGGAAATTCGAGCCCTGATTCCGGTGGACTACCTGTCGCTTTGATCTTTCCGTTCCAGGTCCTCCATGCCTGAATGCACTGAAATTCATCTGCCGATTCTTGCATTCGTGGTTACGGAGGATAGTGTAAATACGGTTATTAAAGAAAATCATCTTCCCTTCCGGGTTATCCTGGAGAAGGAACGATTAATTCTTGCTTATGAAGGAGAAGACCACCAGGGGGGGGCCACATTCCAGGTGTTTTTCAGTGCTCTTGAGCTTCACTATCCGGAGATACATGCGACGATTGACCGCGTTACAGCCATGCATCGTCTTCCGGTGCCCAGATCAGCTCTTCACCTTGTTACCCGCCGTTACCCCTTCCTTTCCTTCAAAGAAAACAATCTGGTAATTCACCTCGAATCTCTGATTCCTGACGGAATCTCCTGTCAATCGGGTTCTTTCGAAATAGACTGGGGTTTACTCTCCATAACGGTAACCGATCTCCGGGTATCCACACGTTTGATTCGAGCTGCTTCTTCTGAAAATCCTTAAAAAAAACGGGGGACTGAAGTCCCCCGGAGAATAGACCATCAAACTGAAAATTTACTGCAATTCCCGGTACTGTTTGATATTCTTACAGTGTTGGGTCATGATCAAAATGGAAGCGCGCAGATCATGAACCTCAACGTCAAAAGAATTACTCCTGGCATGTGGACAGCAGGGCGGGAAGAAGTAATCTGAAAGAGGCACGGGCTCAATTGCGTGTCCGTACCCGTCGTTGATTGCCTCGATGAAGGCATTGGCGGCCAGCGCATATCCCAGACCGGTTAAATGGAATCCATCGTAGGAGAAGAGCCCTCCGGTCAGAAATTCTGTGTTGAAGGTCATCCCGGCAATTTCAATGCCGTGATGCAGTGCAAGTTCGAGCAGGGCCGCAAAATCATAGACCGGGATCCCGTGGGAAGAAGCCACGGCCTGTATGGAGTTGTTGAAATCCGCAACATACTCCTGAATTGTGGCAGTTTCCGCAGGAGTAAGAACAACTTCTGCCGGAAGCGGGATTCCTGTACCTCCAAGGGTTGCGGGAATGCCGTAGCCCATCTTGATGTAATCAAGCGCCGTCAGTAATACAAAGGTGTCAGGAGTGATGAAGATTCCACCCCCGTCATTTTGACCAAGAAAGGTCATAGGGCTGCCATCGGGGCCGATAACGGCCTCTCCGGTGGATGGATTAACAAGATAGGGAGGAACCGTGGTCACAAAGGGAAGTGTCGTTACGTCGGGTATGTTGCCTGCGACGATATCGGCGCTGGACCCTGCTGTCAGCGTGTCCATCAGATCCGCGTATTGAGCGGCAAAGACATCTTTGGGTGTCAGGGTGACCCCGGGGATTGCCGTTCCCATCAGAGCAGCTCCCAGTGCATCATTGTTTCCAATCCATACCAGCAGTAAGTCCGGCTGGAGGGAGAGAGCCTGCTGGACCTGGGTTCCAAGGCCCCGAAGGATAAGGTCGTGCATGCCGCCCTCATCGGTAATTGTGTTCAGGCAGTTATTTAGAGTCGCACCGGGAACCCCGAGATTGTCGTAGGGACGGGCCAGCGTAAGGTTCAAAGGAACGCCCCATTCGGTCGGATCATCGGTAATGGCCTCAATCGTGGGAGAGAGCTGGCCTGTTTCAGAAAGAAGGCCATGGAGTTCAAGGAGCGCCGGCAGGCCCGGTTCCGAAATCAGCGGTAGTTCGAAGGGCGAAATTCCCAGTTGACGCGCGACTAGTGCCGGGTACGAATTCAGTTGATTGGTTTCAACGAGCCCACCGGACATGAAGCCGGCCGTGAGGCTGTCGCCGATGGCAACGACCTTGGAATACTGTCCGAATCCGGAAAGACTCAAGCTAAGGATTACGAAGGCGAAAAGAAGTCTCTTCATGGATGTGCCTCCTTTTTCAGAAGCTGTAGGTGAAAGCTACACCGAGCAGATGGGCTGACGATGAAAAGGTGCCGTAATATTGATCCTGGCTTACCCCTGCCGTGTCACTTTCGTCAAAGGTGAGGTACATGTATCCAAGGTCAAAGATAAAGGACCCGGATGTGTATCCAAACCCGGCACAGTAACCTGTGCGATTGGAATCGGGAAGAACGGGGCCCACATCCCACAGAGGCTGGGGAGATTCGTCATAAACAATGCCCCCGCGCCATGCCAGCGCGTCATTGGGCCGGAATTCAAACCCGAACCGATAATTGTAAACATCCTCCCAGTCGGAAACGCGAACGGTGCCGAGCTCGGGGTCGTCTGTAATCTCCAGCGCGAGCTGGTCGAAGGAACTCCATCCGGCATAGTTGACATCGACTTCAAAGGTCCAGCGATCTATGGCTGTTGTGGCCAGCCCGATGGAGGCGACCGCAGGAAATTCAATCGATGTTGCCGCGTCGTGTTTCCCCCAGGGGATCGCCTGGCTGACAATGGCGTCAAAGTCTGCAAATCCCGTTGGAATCTGGGTGAATTTGGCGGTCCCGTCGAAATCGATATCAATGGCAGAATGATAGGAAAAGCCGAAAGACCAGTTGGAATTAAACTTGTAGAGAAGGCCGAAGTCGTATCCGATCCCCGTGTCCATACCGCCATCCATGCGGACGTGTCCGACATTGGTGATCATTTGCGTATAGGGGTTGATGGAGGGAACATACTGTTCCAGGGATACTTTGGCGCCGAAATAACTGATTCCAAAGGCAATAGAAAAATTATCCTGCGGTTTGTAAGCAATGGTGGGCTGAACCTTTCCAGCCCGGATCGCAGCCAGTGTCGAAATGTATCGGCCCGTAAACTGGGATGGATCTTCCCATCGGGTTCCGAGGCCGAATGGATTGTATGACCCTACGGCAAACGTCCATCGATCATTCAGAGGGTATACGATCGTACCGTTGCTGGGAAAAAATTTCTGATCCGGCATGGATTCTGAAACGCCATACCCGGGATAGGGGCCGACGCCGTCAAAGTCTGCGCTCGGCAAAATGGCCGTGGTTCCCATATAGAGGGACCGTTTCTGAAAGGCAATTCCTGCAGGGTTGTAAAAGAGGGCGGACGGATCATCCGCCTGTGCGGTAAAGGCTCCTGCCATACCTGTGGCCTTGGCGCCGTGTTCAAAAAGCCCGAACCCGGAACCGAACAGGAGTCCAGACATGAAACATAGCCCGGCAATGACCAATACTTTGGACCTCATAGCTCCTCCTTAGAAGTTAGGTATATGCTCGTAAACCATGGAGTGCCCCTAGCGTACCCCTATCCGGTCGGAATGTCAATAAGAGCCTTTAGTTATGTGGCTTTTTTCACAATTTACGTTCATCCACCGGCACTGGAGCGGCTCTGGTATCATAGGTATACAATGGTAACAAGGCGATCCTTTCTTTCCATGAGTGGATGTGCCTGTCTCGCCACGATGGCTCCGGCACAGGCACAAGACCAGGCCCCGGTACTGGTCCGTGACCCGGATCGTGAGTTTCCACCTCAGGAAGCGCGCTGGTACAAAAAGTTACCGGGAAAGAGAGTGGAGTGCGAGCTGTGTCCGAACCGTTGCCGGGTTGCGGACCGGGAGCGCGGGACATGCGGTGTCCGGGAAAACCGTGACGGTACCTACGTTACACTCATTCATTCAAGAGTCTGTTCGGTTCATATCGATCCCATTGAGAAAAAACCGCTCTTTCATTTTCTTCCCGGTACATCTGCATTGTCCCTCGCGACACCGGGATGCAACATGTGGTGTAAATTCTGTCAAAACTGGCAAATTTCCCAGTTTCGTCCTGAGCAGATCGACTGTATTCATGCGACCCCGGAAACACTTGCCCTTTCAGCTCGAAAATCAGGGGCCCCTACCCTGGCGTACACCTATACGGAGCCGGTTGTCGGAGCGGAGTACGTGTTCGATGCTGCGTCGGCTGGAAAACATCACGGATTGCGCAGTGTGATGATTTCAAACGGATACATAGAAAAGGACCCCCTCAAGGAACTTCTCGCGGTTCTCGATGGAGTCAAGATCGATCTGAAGGCCTTTTCCCAAAAATTCTACGAAGAGATAACGGGTGGAAAACTCGAAGATATTCTCAAGACCATTCTCGCCATTAAATCCTCCAGGACCTGGCTCGAGCTGGTCGTTCTCATCATTCCCACCTTGAACGATTCGAAAGAGGAAATTCAACAGATGGCGCGCTGGATCATGAAGAACCTGGGTCCCGACACCCCCGTCCACTTTACGAGATTTCATCCCACCTATCGGATGAAAAACCTCCCTTCCACACCAATCGCGACGCTGGAGCAATGCAAATCTGTTGCAGATCGGGAAGGCCTAAACTTTGTCTATATCGGAAATGTACCGGGTCATCCTGGAGAGCACACGTTCTGCCCGAAATGCAAGAAGCCGGTGATCCGGCGGTACGGCTTCACCATCCTCAGCCAGTCAATCCGAAATGGAGCCTGTGCCCATTGCGGAAAGACTCTGCCGGGTGTCTGGTCCTGAGAGGAAAGGATGTTGCCTCAGGCCGGAGGATTTTCTCCGGTAATCGCACGATAAGCCTCGCGGTACTTATCCAGAGTGCGGGCAATGACCTCGGGAGGCAGAGGAGGAGGCGGCGACGATTTATCCCACGGGGTGGATTCGAGGAAGTCGCGAACAAACTGCTTATCGTAACTGGGCGGGGAAACCCCGGGTTGATAACTTTCTTTAGGCCAGTAGCGGCTGGAATCGGAAGTGAAGATTTCATCGATGAGAATGATTTCACCACCCGAAACGCCAAACTCAAGTTTGGTGTCCGCCAGAATGATGCCGCGGTTCAAGGCATATTCTGAAGCCTGCCGGTAAAGAGTCAGGGTCAATTCCTTTAGCCGTCCAGCGGTCTCGACCCCCACCAGCTGCTCCATTTTTTCAAAAGAGATGTTCTCGTCATGACCTTCATCTGCCTTCGTGGCGGGAGTGAAGATCGATTCCGGCAGCCGGTCGGCCAGGCGAAGACCCCCGGGAAGAGAAATACCGCAAACAGCTCCGGTCTTCTGGTAATCCTTCCACCCGCTGCCCACGAGGTATCCCCGGGCGACGCACTCGACGGGGATCACCTCTGTTTTGCGCACGAGAATCGATCGCCCATACAGCAGGTCACGATAGGGAAACAACCTTTCGGGAAACTTCTCGAAATCGGTCTCAATCAGATGGTTGTGAATTGTGGACTCAAACTGGCGAAACCAGAAGTTTGAGAGCTGGGTCAGCAGAATGCCCTTACCGGGAATCCCCGGTTCCAGGACAAAGTCAAAGGCGGAAATTCGATCCGTAGCGACAAAGAGAAGGCTGTCGCCAAGATCGTATACGTCGCGCACCTTGCCGCGCTTGAACAGAGGAAATGTAAGATCGGTGGAAGTGATGGCGTTCATGGTGTGGATTGTAGCAACAGTAAAAAAAAATGCAAGTTCACCATTGGTAGATCAAGCCGGTTCAGCCACCAATAAGAACCGCGCCTCCGTTTACGTCCAGGGTGGCTCCGTTAATATGGCGGGCCCAGTCACTGACAAGGAAAAGAATGGGGTAGGCAATGTCTTCGGCGATGGGGATGCGCCGCAGCGGGATCGTGGATGTGATTGCCTCTCTGCGTTCGGGATCACGCAGTGTCCCTTCACTCATGGGTGTGTCTACCCATCCCGGAGCCACAACGTTGGTTCGGATCCCGTGGGGTCCAAGCTCGGCGGCGAGAGACTTTGCCAGAGAAATGAGCGCCCCCTTTGTGGCTGCATAGTGGCCGTGATACGCCTCGCCGCGACGCGCTGCAGTGGAAGAAACGAAAATGATTACTCCTGAACCTCTGGCCTTCATCCCGGGGACCAGCGCATTGGTAAGGTATCCCACCGCGTCAAGGTTCAAAGACATCATCTCCCGCCAGGTTTCCCACGCCATGGCACCCATGGTGCCGTCGTTCCAGATCCCGGCATTGTGAACTACGATGTCCGGAACGACATCGGCTTCACTCAGTGCGCGTAATACCTGGTCCCATCCTGAACGGTCACGAAGATCGGCTCGAATACAGGGAGCTCCGATGTCTCGGGATAGAGCTTCGGCGCTCTCCTGATGTCGATAATACGTGAACCAGGGTGTGATCCCTTCCCTGGCAAAAATTTCAACCGTGGCTTTTCCTATGCCCAGGGATCCTCCTGTGATCAGGGCGGTCTTACCCTTAACATTCAGCATGGATACCTCCAATCAAACTGGTCAGGGATGCCAGCAGGTCCTCAGAATCGAGATGGCGGCGTGTTTCCGTATGGAGACGGCCCAGGGAGATCATGATCCGCTCCAGCTGATCCGGGGAATAGGTCTGGACTGCCGCATACAGGTAGTACATGTAGTAGGGATTGTGCCAGTTTCGGGCCAGAGCGTCATCGAGCCCTGCGACAGCTTTCCTCTTCTCTTTAAGGTTGGGATGCAGATCATGGATGAACGCATTACGGGAAAGATTTCGTTTATCGTGCGGGATGAATCGTGAGAGAATCCACAATCTCCTGATTTCGCTGGATACCTGGGCAAAGATCGCCTGATGGTTGATTCCATGTTCTAAAAGCCTTCGGATACATCGTCCCAGGTCAGAAGGATTCTTCTTTCGAAGCGCGTTCTGAAGGCCAAAATCCTCCAGGCTGTCGTCCGCAACCAGGGAGATCACATGGTCCTTCTCGATCACATTTCCATCGGCAAATGCAGCCAGTTTGTCTACTTCCTGTGTCAGTCTCCCTGTGTTATCCCCGATTCGTGAAAGGAGCTCATTTCGAGCGTCACGATCCATCGATGCATCGGCACGGGCAAGGGCAGCATCCAGAAGATTCTGGAGGGCATGTTGAGAATCATTACCTTTGCCTGTTCCCACTTCCAGGAAAGTGCCCATTTCTTTCAGTTTATCGATCAGAGGGTGCTTCCGTGCCGATGTGGCACATAAAACAAGGGTATGACGGAGATGATCCTCAGTCAGAAGAGTCCATAAACGGTCAGCGAGACAGGGCTCTCCCTCGAGAAGATTATCTTCCGTGTAAAGGTAGGTGTGCTTTGTCCCGAGCAGGGAAAGGGAGGAGAGGCGAAGTAAAAATGTCTCCCGGTCCCATGAGTCGGGGACCCTGACTACGTTTCCCGTCTCCTCGGCTTTATTGGAGGCTACGCTAAGCCCGAGCTCGCGATCCGGTGCGACCACCAGCCAGATCATCAGGCTCCTGTGAATCGAATAGGATAGGGGTTCAGGCCCAGATCAGTGGGTTGTGTCTTTTCTTCAGGATAGTCGACTTCGATGGAATTCCATGACCCGCAGCGCGGGCAACGATCCGACCAGGTTGCTGTTCGCAACTTACATTCCGTGCAAAAATACTCGGTTTTCAGTGCCCCAATTTCGGAAATCACCCGGCGAAACGCCGCTGTGGCCTTCTCCGGCTTACCGGTACGTTCCTCCAGTACACCGATCAGATAATTCAGTGTCGGAGATCGGAACACTCTGGGCTTGATAAGATTAAACTCGCGAAGTGCCTCATCATGCATTTCAAGCCGGTAGTAGAGTCGTCCGAGGAAAAAACGGGGGATCGTGTCATTTTCCGAGGAATAAACAATATCGGCCAGAGTCTCAATGGCCTTTTCCGGTTGTTCCCGGTCCAAAAAGAGATCGGTGATCCGGTGAAGGAGAATAATCGCGTGAGTTTTTAAAAATCCTTCACGCCAGATTGAAACTGCCTTTTCTGCTTCATCTTCCTTGATATAAAGATCCCCGGTCATAACCCATGCGGGAATAAAGTGCGGGTGGTCTTTCTGAAGTACTCTCAGGATTGTAAGGGCAGGACGAAGGTTGTTCCCCGCAATGAGGTCCCGAGCCTGTTCATACTGCAGACCCACAAGCATGCGCCGATGGTCTCCCTTGTCCGCAGTCCGTGCCATGATCTTCTTCTCAATGGCAATGCTGTCCTTCCAGTCCCTCCGCGCTACCGCCAGGTTTCGTCTGAGTGTCATAATGGAAGTCTCAAGACCAGGAATGACGGGAAGGGAATCGATCAGCTTCTGGGCTTCATCCAACTGGTTTCGGCTAATCAATTCCGAAGCAAGCACAAGTTTTACGCCAGTAAATTCCGGGTATTTTGCGGTAAGTTCCTGTAAGCTTTCTATCGATTGGTCCTGATCATCCGGAACTGCTCCCACACAACGGGTAAGGAAAGACAGAAGAGGATGGTCCTGAGATCCGGCCAGGATTACATTTGCGGAAGGAGGTTCTGTTCTCCTGACCAGGATAGACCACACGAGCAGGGCAATCTTATCGTGAACCGACATTTCCCTCTGAAGAGTCGCTTTCGATTTTCGAGACTCACGGTCTCTTCTCCAGGATTCGAGGAGAAAGCGCAGGCCCATCGTGACAAATCCGGCCAGAAAGGCCAGGAGAATAAAGACGCCAATCGTCGTGGTGCTGGTTCGCGATAAATAAAAAGGTTCCCGGAGACTGTCGTAATTCAGAAAGGTAACATAGACACCGTAGATGACCACCAGCAAAATGAGAGTGGTGATCACTACTTTCCAGGTTTTCACGGGATCAGACCCTTTTCCTGAAGTTCCTGGCAGCTGACGCAGTGTCTGGCCCATGGAATTGCGTTAAGACGAGCTTCCTGAATGGGCTTGGAGCATTCGACACAAAGGCCGTAATTCGAAGATTCCATGCGTTTCATGGCTTCATCGATAAGCTTCAGAAGCTTCTGTTCATTATCCGTCAGTTGATAATGAAATTCTTTTTCATAGCTGGACAGGGCCTTATCGCCTGAATCAAGAGCGTTGGCTGCTGTTCCGATCTCCTCTTCCACCCACTCTTTCTCACTGCGGATGATCTGTTCTCTCCGCTCCTCCAGCATCGCTCTATATTTCTTTAATTTCCTTGAATCCATGGCAATGATCCTCACGTCGTTATTATTCATCCGCCCGTTTCCCGCTGGGCCGTCTTATGGTACTTGATTCCATGCCGAATGGTCAATGCCCTGTAAATCTGTTCGTAGAGCATGAGCCGGCAGAGAGTGTGGGGAAAGGTAAGCCCGCTTAGGGATAAGACGTGGTCGGCCTTTGCGAGAATGTCGTTATGGAGCCCGGCGGCGCCCCCAATGAAAAAGTGCAGTTCATGAGGAGGAGTTTCCAGCCAGTGGTTGAATTGCGCAAACCATAGATCGTTTTTCAAAGATTTTCCATCTCTCGACAGAATGATCCGTTGACCGGACGGAGGCCACCGTTTCAGGATTTGACGGGCCTCTCCTGCTATGGCCTCCAGACCGTCTCCCGCTCCCTTTATCCGGTGCTCTGAAAAGGAGGACATGGTTTGGATCCGTTTCCGGTATACGGTAAGAGCTTCATCCAGTGTCGAAGATTTTGAGGTGGAAACAAAGGTTACGGAAATGGTCAATCCCATCGATCACGGTTCCGCGACAGGCTAAATTTTAATTCCATACCGTTTGCGTTTCTCGAGAAGTGTCTTGCGGGAAATCCCGAGAACTCTTGCGGCCCGGGTCTGATTGAACTGGAGCAGATGAAGTACCTGCCGGATATAGGCTTCTTCCAGTTGTTCCAGGTTCCATTGCTCCCGGGTTGCATGTTGAATCAGATCCTCCTCGACAAAGGTATCCATGGGCAGATGGTGCGGGTAGATCCGATCTTCTCCGCACATGATTACAGCGCGTTCAATTGCATTTTTCAACTCACGGATGTTTCCCCTCCATGAGTGAAAAATCAAGATGCTGTGGGTATCTTTTGTCAGCCCCTGGATCTTTCTGGAGTATCGTGCAGAAATATCTCTGGCAAATATGGAGGCAAGATAGGGAATATCGTCTCGCCGTTCTCTGAGAGGTGACAGGGTAAAGGCAAGAACGTTGAGTCGATAAAAAAGATCCTTACGAAAAAGACCTTCACGAACCATCTGCTTTAAGTCCATAATCGACGAAACAATAAATCGAACATCGATATGAATGGTTGCATGGGATCCCAGCCGGGAAAATGTTTTATCCTCGAAAACACGCAGCAGCTTCGCCTGAAGATCAAGGGAAAGGGCTCCGATGTTATCCAGATAGACCGTGCCTCCCTGGGCCAATTCCAGCTTTCCCAGTTTGGTTTCGTAGGCATCGGTAAAAGCACCTTTTTCATATCCAAATAGCTCACTTTCAAAAAGGTCTTTAGGGATGCTGCCGCAGTCAACCTTTATAAAAGGACCATGGGAACGATGGGATGAGTGATGGACCGCTTCGGCAAGATAGTCTTTTCCTGTGCCACTTTCACCCATCAGCAGGAGCGGAGTGTCGAGTGATGTTACTTTCTGAACCTGCTGGATTAGGGTGCGATACGATTGATTGCGGGTCTGGATGTAATCCAGAAGGTTCTTAGGTGAGTAACTTTTCGGTGACATCAGGTGCATCCCCCCACAGTCGTTCCAGAGCATAAAAATCCCTCTGCTCCGGTTGAAAAATATGAATAATAAAATCTACATAATCCAGCAGAACCCAGGTGCCGGATGAATATCCTTCTTCATGAAGAGGTTTGGCTCGAAAAGACTTGAGGCGTTCCTGAACCGCATCACTGACCGCTTTGGCCTGTTTGTCAGAATGAACCGTCATGATCAGAAAATAATCGGTAAAGGATGTGACATCCTGCAGCGAAAGGATCAGGAGGTCTTCCGCCAGTTTCTCCTGGGCGGTCAGGGCGGCTTCTCGGACAAGCCTGGCAGAGGAAGGAAGAGATTTAGGTTTGGGCATAAAGTCTGTACCTCATGATGTAGTTCTCCACGGATTTGGGTGTCAGTCCCGTAACCGGCTTTCCTTCAGATAGCCGGGTGCGGATGTCGGATGATGACAGGTCAATCGGGTCGTGGGGAAAAGTGCGGATTCCTGACCCGAAGGGTTCGCAGACAGAAGCAAGTTCCTCTGGAAGTTTCTCTGTTGCGGATGCAAAAGGGCAACCGGGTCGGACGAGGACCATAATCCGGCAAAGAGAGATCAACTCCATGTGTTTATGCCAGGTATTCAGAATGGCCAGATTGTCCGATCCAATGAGTAAAAAGATCTCATCGGATGTTTCAGCACGGATCTGCTTCACCGAATCAATTGTGAAGACCGGCTTTTCGGAAATTATTTCGCGATTGTCGATGCGGGCATAGGGGATGGATTGGAGCGCGAGGGCCAGCATGGCATGGCGATGCAGGGGGTCTTCCAGCTTTCTTTTGGGTTTGTGGGGTGGCTGAAAGGCAGGTATATAGATGATTTGATCGAGGTTCAAGTAGGCTCTGCATTCCGCCACCGGATAGATATGGCCGAAGTGGACCGGATCAAAACTGCCTCCGAAAATTCCGGTTCTCATTGCTGAATCTTCTCTCGCAAAAACGATAGAAATTCTTTGATTCCCGACCGAGAGACTGCCGACAGGGCAAGAAAGGGCCAATCATGATCTCGAGCATATTGCGATGCCATGAGATAGTTGGACTGATCGGTAGATGCATCCAGCTTTGTACCCACAACGATTCGGGGAATCTCATGAATATCCTCGTGATAGGCAGAGAGTTCACGGTCCAGGGTTTCAAGATCCTTCAATGGTTGACTGCCATCGCTGATATCAACCAGGTGGCAGAGGAGGGAAACTCGTTCAGTATGGCGAAGAAATTGTAATCCCAGGCCCTTGCCTTCACGGGCTCCCTCGATAATTCCCGGGATTTCTGCAACGATGAATGAGAAACCGTCTTCAAAGGCGACGACGCCAAGTTGAGGCTGAAGCGTAGTAAAGGGATAGTCGGCAATTTTTGGCCGTGCGGAGGATATGCTTGACAGGAGAGTGGATTTTCCGGCGTTGGGCAGACCTACGAGACCGGCCTGAGCCATGAGTTTTAATTCAAGGTGAAGAGATCGTATCTCTCCCGGTTGACCTTCCTCCGCATGGCGGGGGGCCTGATGGACCGGCGTGGCAAAATTCATGTTCCCCCTGCCGCCCTTCCCTCCCCGGGCCACGACAAGCTTCTGTCCCTCCTCGACAAGGTCGCCCAGCAATTCCCCTGTTTCTGCATCTGTGACTACGGTACCCCTGGGGACAAAAAGGGTTACATCATCACCATTTCGTCCCCTGCACTGGCTTCCCATCCCGTGCTGTCCGCGCTTTGCCTTATGGTGAGGATATTTTTTAAAATGAAAGAGAGTGTTGTAGTCTCGGGAGGCTTGAAGTATCACGCTTCCGCCATCTCCTCCATCTCCACCCGAGGGTCCACCCCTTGGAACGTACTTTTCTCTTCGAAACGCCACACAACCATTCCCACCATCTCCAGCCTTCACGTGGATGGTCGCCACGTCCAGGAATACCCGGGGACTCACTGGAGAGAAGGCTTCCCAAGCTGCTGAATGGCAAGTTGTTGAAACTCACCGGAACCGTCCTGAGCGACTTTTCCGTAATATTCCCTGGCATGGCCCTTGTCCCCGGAACGTTCGTAATTCTGTGCAAGAAGGTACTGAATATCAGATCTTCCAGGAATCAGGTGGTCGGCCTCGGTGAGGTGTTCGATTGCCAACCGGGATCGGGACAGATTGGTTGCCGTCACGCCTGCAACGTACCGGGAGTAGAAGAAATGAGGGTCAATTTGAATCGATTGAACAGCCAGGGACAGACCCGCGGTATCATCCCGGGAAAGCTGATGCAGGTAAGCTTCGATGGCTGGAAAGATGGCATGGCCGGGTGCCCGCCTTTTCAGCGGTTTCATCAGTTCAAGGGCCCGGGGCACATCTTTCTGCTGGACCGCTTCTATGGCACTGTCCAGCACCTTATACGATTCCATTGTCCGCTCCAGATCGGCTATCGCTTTCTTAAAAGATTCTCTTCCGACATTCCCCCGTTGCGGATATCGTGTTTCAAGAAGCTGACGGGCGTTCGAAATCCTTTCAGCTGAAAGAGGATGAGTTTCAAAGATGTTCATAAATTTCGATGAGGTACCTCCTAGAGATTGGAGGATTTCCTGAATCTGCACCATTCCATGGGGATCATATCCGGCCTTTACCATGTACTCCATGCCCAGTGAGTCGGACTCCATCTCCTGCTTCCTGGAGAAATGAAGGAGGGTCAGATTGGATCCCAGAAGCGATCCCAGCTGCCAGTATTCCTTTCCCTTGACGTCCTCAATCTCCGTATACGCCATGACCCCCAGCAGAAAGGCCTGGGCCAGAATCTGTCTGGAATATCCGATTGCACTGTGCCGAAGATTTACATGAGCCGTTTCATGGGCAAGAACTGCAGCGAGTTGAGCCTCGCTCTCCATGTGATACAAAAGCCCGCGGGTGATCGAGATTTTTCCACCGGGCAACGCGAAGGCATTGACGGCAGGCGTATTAAGAAGATTGAATTCATAAGGGAATTTAGGTCTGTGACTGACAACCGATACGTTTGTTCCGACCTGTGAAATGAAATTGCTCACGGATCGATCCGGATAGGTGCCAAAACTCTCCTGGGTATAAATCGGGTAGAGTTCTTTGCCCGTTGCGATTTCCCACGTCTCATCCACAAGGGAAAACTGATTTTTCCCCGTCACGGGGTTTGTTACACATGTCATGAACAGGACCGTCGTGATCGCAACGATAAGGATACGGACGCCGTAATGTTTCATGACAACATTGTACACGATATTCTGCACGGATGTTACATTATGAAACACGGCATTCCGGGTATTGGAGTCCCGGGTGAAACCTGTGCCCTGGAATGGTCGATCGCTTATTATGAAGAAAGTGTAAAGGAATTTTTCCTTATGAAGCCCTGACTTTCTTATAATCCTTTTTCATCAGAGTAGTTTCGTAACGTGTCTTTTTGTTTCAATCGAGATTCAAACCGGTATCAGGCATAAACACCCTGTTTACGGGATATGGTATGGGTCCAGGTTTTTATGAAACTTGAAAGATCTTCTCTGTGTTTGATTTTGGCCATGGGCAGAATATTGGTCTTGAAAGGCTGAAACCGTAAACAAATTACTGTAATTCAAACATTAATAGTCATGAAGCCTTTTTTACGTTCATTGTTGAATTGTAAACACAATATTGAACTATTTCGTATATTCATATATACTTCAATCTAGACACACAGGAGGTTGAAATGAAAAGGAAACATCGTATTACAAGTATGGAAAGAAAAAAGAAGCTTGCCGGTCGTCGGCGATCGCTTTCCAGAAGGCATAAGGAATTACCCGATGAGCTGAAATCATCTCCCAGGCCCAAGCGATCCCGGTCTGGCTTGCGGCGCAGAAAGATAAGAAAACCTCGAACTACGGTATATGGCAAGCTTGGAGATCTGATACGGGACAGGAAGGGGCCGGAAACTCTTAAAGTTTCTTTTCTTGATATCGAAGCCGTACTGGGACGCCCTCTGCCGTCATCTGCGAGGAAGTATAAAGCCTGGTGGGCAAACAATCGATCCGCCAAGGCTACATCCAGACATTCAAGAGCCTGGATGGATCAGGGATATCTGGTTTCCGATGTCGATTTTCAGAAGGGTTACGTTGTGTTTTCCAGAGTCAGGGGACAGCGGCACGCTCTTCCCTATGCGGCCATGCTTATCGAATCCGCTCGCCATCTTGAAGAGGGGGGCAGCGTACCCTTTACGCGTAAAGCACTTTTTGCCGAAGTCGCACACCGACATCCAAAGGCTCTGATTCACAATCAGGCATTGAACCCGGTCATTCAGGCAATGACAGAGAGTTCGAAGAGTTCCAGGATGGTTGCCGAGCGCTGGCGCGGTGTCTTTTCAAGGGTTTCAAGGGGACAGTATCAGTTGAGTCAAAGGGGAAAAACACTGGACCTTCAAGCAAGGCGTCCCATCAAGGTGCGTGGAAAAACCGTCCGCACGCGTCTCCGTTATTACCTTCAGGCCACGCGAGGCTGGGATCTCGATACCGGAAGGTTAAAAGCTGGAAAGAATTTTCCCGAAATCCCCTTTGACCTGGTCGCCCGGGATGGTTCTGTTGCGGTTCGGATTCTCCGAAGTCGAGTACAGCGGGGAAAAGATCAGGGTCTGGGAGCCATTATGGAGGCTCTCTTCGCCCTTGACAAGGTTCCGGCCAAGAAGAAATTGCTGGTCCTGGAAGACCGCTCCTCAAGAAACCGGGAAAGGGGAATTGATTCCTTGATTCTTTCTCTTTCCGGTCTTTGCAGAAATGTTGAAGTGATGAAATATGTGGTGGGAAGCAAACCCGACAAGGATCATCTGATTTCAATCAAATGAGGGTTCTCTGGCTCCTCTTGTTGCTCGCCGGAGGTCAATGGGGAGAGGTGGTCACCGTTCGGTATGTCATGTTTAACGTATCGGTGACGGATGCCTATGGAAAACCGCAGACTCACCTGAGAAGGGACGATTTCACCATGTGGGTGGATCTGAATCAGGTGAGGTTTGATCACTTCTCTCACGATTTTTCAGCTCCCGTTTCAACGCTCATTCTGCTGGATGATTCCGGGAGTATGGATCTGGGACGCCGTCCCAACATGGTGAAGGCCGTGATCCAGCAATTTCTTCGTCAGTGGAGAGAGGGGGATGAACACGCGCTAATCTCCTTTCAAAACCGATCCATGCATACGGAAATCCCCTTTCCGGGGAGCAAAAGGGGCTTTTTTGATTTCCTGGCTCAATCCAAACCGCGCGGGCAGACGGCATTATACGATGCGCTTCTGGCAGTTCAGGATGAAATACAGAAAGGGTCCAACGAAAGAAAACAGATCATTTTAATCACGGACAGCCATGATAATTATTCCAGTGTCCCTCCGGGTACAGCGATTCAGATTATTCAGGAGCTGGAGGTGCCCGTTCATGTGATCTGTGTCCCTCTTTCGGAACGCGAACCACTTGAAATCAAGTTTTTACTTTCCCTGGCTAAATATACGGGAGGAACGCTTCATGTTCTGAAGAGAGAATCGGAGATCGAGGAAGCCGTATCTCAAATTCTGGCCCTCGTCCACCATCAGTACCTTCTGGGATTTGCTCCGGATACTTCAAAGGAGGTACAATATCGAAGAGTTCAGATCGATGTGAAAGGCAAGCATATTATTCGCACCAGAAAAGGTTATAAGGGCTACCCGCCCCGAACACAATAATAAACAGGGAGGATGTACCATGCGGATTCGTATTGCATTGTTGTTGATCGTCGCCGTGGCGATGGTTGGATGCGCCACCAAAACCTACGTTCAACAGGAAGTGTCCAAGTTGAACCAGGACGTTTCGACCCGGGTGGATGGTGTAGAGAAGAGTGTTGAGAAGAACCAGGCGGAGATCGATCAGCTCGAACAGAAGACCACGATCCTCGACCAGAAGACCGCTCAGGCAAGCCAAACCGCCCAGGATGCGCTGGATCGTGCCCAGGATGCTCATCGTCTGGCCCAGGGTAAACTTCTCTATGAAGTCACCCTTTCCGATGATAATGTCCATTTCAAGAGCAACTCTTCCGAACTCAGCCTGGAGGCCATGGCCGCGCTTGAAGCCTTTGCTGTAACCCTGAAGAATGAAAACAAAAATGTCTTTATTGAAATCCAGGGTCACACGGACTCAGTTGGATCTGAGGAGCACAATTATGAGCTGGGTCTCGGGAGGGCTGAAGCCGTGTTGCGGTATCTCCACATCGATCAGGGGATTCCACTGAATCGAATGCAGATGATTTCGTATGGAGAAGAAAAACCTGTTGCCGATAACGATACACCAGAGGGTAGATCTCAGAACCGTAGAGTGGTTCTGGTTGTTATGGAGTAGAAACCTTACGCATTATTGAATGGTACCGGGGGGGGCATGCGCCCCCCCCCTTCTATATTCCCTGAAGGAGTACAAATGGCAAGGATATCCTGGGATCACTATTTTATGGCGATTGCACGGCAGGTTTCATCCCGGTCAACGTGCCCCCGAAGAAGTGTCGGAGCCGTAATCGTTCGGGACAGAACCATTCTGTCGACCGGATATAATGGGTCGGTTCGCGGTATGCCTCATTGTGAAGATGTAGGATGTCTTCTTGAGAATAACCACTGTGTGACAACCGTTCACGCGGAGGCAAATGCAATTCTGCAGGCTGCCTTTAATGGTGTATCGATTAAAGATGCCGATATCTACTCCACATCACAACCATGCTGGAACTGCTTTAAGCTGATCGTAAATTCAGGTATTCGAAGAGTGTTTTATATGGATGCATATGCCGATGAACGGACGTTTCGTTTTGCGGAAGCCTCCGGTATTTCCCTCATTCACCTCCCGGAGACTCCGGATTCATGAATTCGTCAAGAAAGAGTTCCGTTCCCGTGCTTACTTCATGAAATGAGCAACCAAAGCCTCCTAAGGTCTCTCGAACAATGTAAGCCTCCTGCCGAATCTGTTTGGAATTACTGTTCCGGGACAGCTGAAAATCGAGCAGGATCAGCTCACCCAGGGGCGGGCGGTACACAGCTTCCATCTGGCAGCCATGGAGGGAGAGGTCCCGGATCGTCCCGGGCCATTTCTGCTCGTTCAGATAGAAATGGGCAGGAATGTCGACGACCAGCCTGGATTCCCGGCGAATGGGAAGATGAACATGGTTTTGAACGAGGGCCAGGAATCCATCTTCATCAATGGGTTTCTGGTGAAAGTCATTGGCTCCAGCCTGTAGCGCCTCGTCGCGGACACTCAGACTGGAAATAATGACAATCGGAATCGAACGCGTCTCCGGTAAATTCTTCAGAATCCTGGTCGCTTCAATGCCGTTCATTTCGGGCATTTCTACATCCAGTAGGACGACGTCCGGCAGGACCGCCCGCGCAACCTTGATGGCTTCGAGACCTGTGGTTGCAGTCACAATCCTGCAATCTGAACGCTTTAGAAAAGAACGTTCCAGATTGAGAAAATGCTTCATGTCATCTACGAGTAAGATGGTGATCACATGCCCTCCAGGCGGTTGATGCAACAAGTCTAGCACAGGGATCCGGGAGATCTCAACGGGAACCATCGGATCGCAGGCGGTCAATCAGTAAGGATCCGCTGAAGGAGGAGATTCGCGTAATCGGGACGGGGAGGCATGCCGAGCATGAGAGCCTGCTGGTATCCGTCCCACGCTGCTTCCACGTGTCCCGTGACGAAATAGACCTGGGAGAGATTGATGTACCCGGAATAGCTTCTCGGATAAGATTGGATGGTTCGCTTGAAAACCGATTCGGCCAGCTTCCATTTCCGGTTGCTCAGAGACCATCCTCCCAGCCGGTTCAGTAAATCATTTCCTGAGGACCCCAGGAAAAAGGCATGAAGATCTTCCCTGTGAGCCTCTTGCCCCCGCTGATTTCTTCGATCGATTTCACCCTTCAGAAGGTGAAAGAAGGGTACATCCCATCGCTGATCCATTGCCTCGTTCAGATATTCTTCCGCCAGATCCATCCGGTTGAGCTTCAGTGCGGCCAGAGACTGGCCGTGCAGAAGATAGGGATCGGGCGCCCTGCGGTCGTCGGGAACCCCCAGTGAGGAAAGGGTGAAGATGATGAGGAAGGTGAGAGTTGGTTTCCACTTTCCTTCCTTCATGATCATCCCGATTTTGGATAGAAATAATCCGCCAAAGATGCAGAGAACCGGAACCAGGGGAAATCGATGCCGGGATGAGGGGTAATAGATCAGGAGAGAGAGCGTGATAGTAAGAAGCCATAAAAGAAGCGGAGCGACAGTACTTTTCGCAGATCGGAAATATAATCCGGCCATGCCCGCTGCCAGAATGAGAGCGAAGGGAACCGGAAAGAATCTGGCTGCGAGGGGGCGCGTGCGGAACCATTGCTCGTTCAGGGCATATTCCCAGGTGTCCATGAGCCGCTGGATTTTGAGAGTGAGATTTCTGAGAAAACCGAGCGGATCACTTCTTCCATAATGAATGGCCTGTCGTATCCAGTATCGGTTAACCTCTCTGGGTGTGAGGGGGGCTGTCCCGGAAAGCTGTTCTGTCTTTGCCTTGAGCTGTCTGGCCATGTCGTGAAGTGAACCCTGCAGACCCAGGTTGTTCGTGAAGAGACCGAAGGATTGAGGGTTGTTTCCCATATAAAGGGCTACACCGGCCTGACCGGACGTCGCGAAGAACTGGCCGGTTCCGGCCAGTTGAAGCAGGGGAAGGAGAATAAGGACAGGTAGAGATGAGGCAAGGACGATAAGCCAGCGCCGATCCCGTAGACGAGACCACAGAAAAAGAATGGGCAGGAACAACAGGGCGTTGGGACGCAGAAGGATGAGTTCCCCCAGAAATAGACCCGCAATCATGAGGTAAACACGGTGGCGGGAAAAAAGCCCCAGGAATAACATGGAAAGAAGGACAGGCGTTACAACAGCCTCAGATAGTGCGTGGACTTCAAAAAAGGTGACCGGACCGTAGAAAAAGAAAAGGATCGTGGCACACCACGCGGCAGCATTTCCAAAGAGTCGGTCGGTCAGGAGAAACACTAAACCCAGAGAAAGGGTGCCCAGTATGATCTGGATGATGTAAAGTAAAGGAAGCCGGGCAAGGTCTCCTCCCGATATTATGGCCAGGAAAATGGAATAGCCGGGGGAAAGAAGGAAAATTCCTTCCGGTTTTGGAATAAAGAATCCTTCGCGAAATTGTTGGGCCAGTTCGAGGTAATATCGGCTGTCAATCGCAGGATCCGCAAGAGATGGAAAGGTGTGAAGGGCGGAATAGAGGTACCACCCCTTTACACACAGGGCCAGAACAAGGAAGAGAAAGAGGCAGAAGAAGCGCTTCATAGCTTAAGTTTACATCAGCTTTTCCTGGATGTGCTCAATTCGTGATCTCAAAAACCCCTACTTTTGGAGGATAGACATGGGACGAAGAAGTGGTTATCGTAAGGGTAGATACAATTCATGGGGCGGAGGCTGTAAGGTGGCCATAGGGCTTTTGAGATCATTTCCTGGCGCCCTCCGAGAAATTAATACTCAAAAGCCCTATTTTTTTGTCTAAAGCAGGGCGCACATATCCTGAGATCCTTTGAATACTTCAGAGCATAAGGTTGCGTGGTGGAAAGAGTAGCCGGTCATCTCCGCCCGTGCAGGGCGGACGCGCTGACTTCCCAGAAGAACACCGGACGCCTGTCCGAATAGAAGTTTCAACAGAAGGGCCGGGACTGGAATCCAGGACGGACGCCGGTACGAAGCCCCAAGCTGTTTGGCAAATTCCTTCTGGCGAAGAGGGGATGGGGAAACGACATTGAGGGGACCCGAAAGCTGGGGAGAAGCCCAGGCATGGAGCATCAGACCCATCGTATCTTTCATGGAAACCCATGAAAGCCATTGCTTTCCAGTTCCGACAGGCCCACCCAGTCCTGTGCGGAAAATGGGAATCAGATGGGCCAGCATACCGCCAGATGGATGCAACACGACCCCAAAGCGGAGAGTGACAACACGGGTACGATCGGTGGAAATAGAGGAAGCAGCCTCCTCCCACGATACGCACAGCTGACTGAGAAAATCCTTTCCTGGGCGTGCCTTTTCATCCAGCCAGGTGTCTCCCGCATCTCCGTAATATCCAATTGCAGAGCAGGAAAGAAAAACCGGAGGGGGAGAAGATGTCTGACGGATCTCCCTTGCAAGCCTCAGCGTGGTGTCCACGCGGCTATGAAAAAGCGAACGTTTTACTCTGGAAGTCCAACGGTGCCCCAGCAGAGGTTCTCCCGAAAGATTTACAACCAGATCACACTGCTCCAGATGCGAAGCAAGACAATCGTTCCAGGTAACTGTGGACAGGGAAGGCTGGGATGAGGAATAGGGCTTTGGAAATCGAGTGATAACTGTCACTGAGGATCCCAGGGAAAGGAGGTAATTCACAAAGAAACCTCCGATAAATCCTGTCCCGCCCGCAATTACAACACGTTCAGGAATCATCAGCTATATTGAGAGAAATACCGGGAGAAATCGAATGAATGAAATCCCCTATTTTCTTGGGCATTCCTTTTCGATTTGATTCATGACCTCCACTACCCCCTCTTCATCCTTTCCGTCCAGCAGGGAGGGAACAAGATTTTTACGGGTCATTCTGGCCAGCTGGGAAAGAACCTTCAGATGAAGTGCATCATAACGCAGGCCGAGGACAAAAAACACATGAGTAGGTTGATCGTCGGGCGCACCCCAGAGTATTCCTTCGGGGGACAGGGCAAGAAGAAGGAAGGGGCGCATGATGTTTCTTGGATTTCTATGCCGTGTATGAAGAAAGGCAACTCCTCCTTCCTGTGCGGTGGAAACCATCTCTTCTCTTTCTTTCAGGTTTGCGTAAAACCAGCCAGGGTCGGCGATGCAACCGCAGGTATGCGCAGTGCGCGTCAGTCTCTGAAGTACCTTGTCCTTTTCGGTTGTAGCCAGATCGACAAGGATGCCGCACCGGGGGATAAAGTTGATCAGAGGGACATCCAGCAGGGCCGGAGGCATCGATTCAAAATCAATGGCAAATTCCTCAGGAAGTTTCTGTTCAATCCAGAGGTCAATCTTCTCCTTGGGGAAGCGCCAGTCTTCGGCGACCTTTACGGCGGGAATATCTCCCTTGTCAGCCATGGAATTAATCTTGTCCTCACCCAGGCGAAGATAAGCTGAGAGTTCTTTTACAGTAAGCAACATGTCATCCATGGAACTATCATCGACAAAAGAAGGAGGTTTGTCAAGCATCAGCCTTCCTGAAATCAGAAGAACAAAGGCTGAAAAACTGATTAATAGGTTTTCCCGAGAAAGCGGGTAATTTCCTCTTTACCAAGAGTCTGCTCCACGACGGTACTGTCCATATCTTTGACAAAGGTCGATACATCAATGGGTTCAGACTCCACGACCTTGCCGTTGGCTATGCCTTCGAATTGGATGGAAGCCCTTTCTGGGATCTGGATGTTCATCCTGTAGACCAGCAGAGAGGCTCCCGGCGGAAACGTCTGATGACGAAGCAGGTTCACTCTCAGGTTATGATCGATCTTCATGTCGAGGGAACTCAGGATGGTCGTAAGATCGGAAGCACATGTGATCGTCAGGACGATATGACATCGGGAAGCATCAATACGATAGGTGGAAATATCTGTGAGAATGAAGGGACCCACCTGAATCTCTTCCTTCTTCGAATGGCACCCAAAAAGAGTCAGAAGAAAAAGTAGAATCAAAATCCTTCGAATCATGGAAAGCCTCCTTCAAGGATAAAAAAAAGCATATCATACCCTCTTTGTGATGTGATACACTAGAGATATGATACGTTTTGGTACCTCCGGCTGGCGTGCGATTATTGGTGACGAATTTACATTTGAAAATGTTCGAAAGGTCACACAGGCGATTGCAAATCATCTGATTAGGACCTCACCGGAAAATTTGAAGATCCTGATCGGCTACGATACGCGGTTTCTATCCGATCGATTTGCTCGAGAAGCCGCCGGTGTGTTTGCCGGAAATGGATTTGCCGTAGGGTTGAGCGACCGGGATGCACCGACACCTGTGATTGCCCATGCCATTCGAGAAGGAGGGTATCGGGGAGGGATCAACTTTACTGCATCCCACAATCCTTCTGTGTATAACGGACTGAAGTTTTCCACAGCGGATGGCGCTCCTGCTCCTCCAGAAATAACAGGAGCCATCGAAAAGGAGATCTGTAAGGTATCCGAGGTGCGTATCGCACCTCCTGCTTTGATGGATGAGAGGGTTCAGATTGTGGATTTACGACCTTCCTATCTGAAGAAGATCGAATCCATGATCGATGTCGATGTTCTTCATTCTTCCAAATTACGTGTTGGATACGATGCCCTGTACGGCACAAGCAGGGAGTATCTGGATCATTTATGCCTTGAAAACGGCGTGGAAGTCACCTCAATCCATAACTACCTGGATCCATATTTTGGGGGTGCGACGCCGGACTGCAAAGCCGAAAACCTTACAGAACTGAAGAAAATTGTGGTGGACAAGAAACTGGACCTGGGACTGGCAACCGATGGAGATGCGGATCGATTCGGGATTGTTGACCATACAGGTCACTATGTTTATCCCAATTACATTCTTGCCATGCTGGCCTTCTATCTGACCCGGGAAAGGAAGTGGAGAATGGGGCTCGGCCGTACTGTGGCAACCACACATATGATCGATCGGATCGCAGACTATTTTGACATCCCGGTATATGAAACCCCTGTGGGATTCAAATATCTTGGAGAAAAGTTTATTGCGGGAGAAATTCACTTTGGAGGAGAGGAGAGCGCCGGGTTGAGTGTTACAGGTCATGTTCCAGAGAAAGACGGCATTATTGCGGATCTCCTTGTTGCGGAGATGGTTGCGCGCGAAGGTGTTCCTCTTGAAACGCTGTTACAACGTCTTTTTGATCAATTCGGTCCTCTCTATTCCAAGAGGATTGATCTGGAACTTACCCCCCAGCGCCATGCGGAAGCTTCCAATCGACTTCAGGATGTCGGGGATCATCTGGGGGATTTCTCCATTGTCCGACGGGATGACACGGACGGTCTCAAATGTTACGGCGAAGATGGATCATGGGTTCTTTTCCGGCTTTCAGGAACAGAGCCTATCGTGAGAATTTACGCGGAGAGCGAAAAGCAGTCTAAAGTTAAGCGATTGCTTAATCTGGCAAAAAGCTACATGGAGGAGGACTAAATGTTCATAATCGAAGAGGTTTTTGCGCAGGAAATTCTCGATTCCCGGGGAAAACCTACCCTTGAAGCTACGGTTCTCCTCTCGGGAGGTGTGGAAGCCAGTGCCGCGGTTCCCTCCGGCGCATCGACGGGAAGCCGTGAGGCGCTCGAATTGCGGGATGGCGATGAACGATACGGAGGTCAGGGCGTGCTGAAGGCTGTTCACCACGTCAACGGCCCTCTGGCCGAAGCGGTGATGGGAATCGACGCCCGGGATCAGGCCTTTGTGGATCGTCTGATGATTGAGGCGGACGATACGGCCAATAAATCAAAGTTGGGCGCAAACGCTATTCTTTCCGTATCCCTTGCCGTAGCCAGAGCCGCCGCTGCAGCCAGTGACCTTCCTCTCTTCCGCTACATCGGAGGTCTCCATGCTACGACCTTACCCATCCCCATGATGAATGTAATCAATGGAGGAGTTCACGCCGATAATAACCTCGACATTCAGGAATTCATGATTGTTCCCCGGGGATTTCCGACCTATTCCCGTGCCCTGCGGGCTGCTGCCGAGACGTTCCAGGCTCTCAAAGTTCTCCTGAAGGCAAAGGGTCTCTCCACTTCCGTGGGGGATGAAGGCGGATTCGCACCTGATCTGGGCAACCATCGTCAGGCTCTCGATCTTATTCTGGAAGCCGTCGAAAAGGCCGGATATCGTTCCGGTGAAGAAATTGTTCTTGCCCTTGATGTTGCGGCGAGCGAGCTCTATCGGGATGGGAAATACTCACTCCCCACCGAGGGTATGAACGGTGTGACCGCGGAGGATATGGTTGCATTTTACCGGGACCTGGTGGAAGCCTACCCCATTGTATCCATCGAAGACGGGATGGCTGAAGACGACTGGGATGGGTGGGGCCTTCTCACGCGGGAACTGGGTGCGAAAACGACGATCGTCGGTGATGACCTCTTTGTTACCAATGAATCGATCTTAAAGGACGGAATAGAAAAAGCCATCGCAAACGCCATTCTGATCAAGCTGAATCAGATCGGAACCGTTTCAGAGACCATTCGAACCATTCAATTGGCCCGCCGACATGGCTATCTGACGGTCGTATCCCATCGAAGCGGTGAAACCGAGGACTCCTTTATTGCCGATTTTTCTGTCGGAATGACCGCATCGCACATTAAAACCGGATCCCTCTCCCGTTCAGATCGACTGGCAAAATATAACCAGCTTCTCCGCATCGAGCACGATCTGGGCGACGATGCACGTTATGCAGGAACAGCCTGGTAAATCAAGAGCCCTCTCACTGGGGCTTTTCGTTCTGCTTCTCTTTGTTGTCGGATTGTATATCCTGCACTCCAATGTTTCGTTGCGTCATCTCCTTGATCTGAAGGACCGGAAAGACTCTCTCCAATCAGAGACGGCAGAACTGATTAAGGATATCCACAAAATTCAATCGGATATCGAAGCCCTGAAAGATGATCCTGAAGTGGCCGAACGACTGGTTCGTGACAACCTCGGATATGCAAGAAAAGATGAAAAGGTGGTCTGGCTCCAGGCCGACGAAGTTAAACCTGTAACCGAAAACTCCAACCCCTGACTTCAGGCCGGCTCAGAAAAAAATGCGGCCGCCCGATCGGGCGGCCGCTTGCTGTCATGGGAAACTTGGGAGCTGCCTACAGAGGAAAGGTTCGCTCTTTACAGGTAATATGAAGGGTTTCGAGCTCTTCGAGGATGGGGTTGTAGAACTCGGGAAGGTTTGGCATGTGAACACCCTTCGTTGTAATGGCTCCATCCATGATCAGGTGCGTTCCGACCGCCGCCGGCAGAGATACGGTTCGAGCAACGGCCGTGTCTCCATTGGGAATGCCAAAATCGATCATTGTGGATGTGATCCGTTCTTTGCGATCCTCAAACTGGGCGATAAAATTATGGAAGAGGACGATCATGTCCCGCTCTCCTTCATGTATCGCAAGTTTATGGCTGAGCAGGGAGAAGAGAACGTCCAGGGGCGTGGAATTGCTCATGTTGATCGGCCGATCTTCAAAAACACCGGCCCATGCAAGTTTTTCCATCTCAGGACTGTCACCTTGAATCCCCAGTTTTTCAGCCGCTCTGGCTCTCACGTCATCCGATGGAGAGCATCCGACGAGCTCGGCCATGAACTGGCGGTAGGTCTTTCCGGTGACGTCGATTTCATTCAGAGTTAACAGACCAAGCCCGACGACCTTCTGCATCAGCGGGCACCATCCGGGATTTCGAAAGGTTCCGCGATACATGTCCTGAGTCTCATGAAGACCATAGAGGTCGATATACTGAACAGAATTTCGGTTGGGATAGGCTTCCAGTTCACCCACTCCGTCCACGTGAACCTTGTGAAAATCATAGAAGAGCCTTGCAGATGGAACGTCGACAACGGATCCATCCCAAAGATATTTTGCCGTATTCCCGGATGCTAAAAGGACCCCGCGGGGGGACCAGGTGAATTTGTATCCCCAGGGATTGGTGTTGGCCTCGGGAGCGGGCAATGCGCCACAGTAGGATTTAAAGCTGATGATCTTTCCTCCGCGATCCTCTACATCGTGGATGATCTTCATGGCGGACATATGGTCGATGCCGGGATCAAGTCCCAGTTCGTTCAGGATGAGGATTCCGGCCTCTCTGGCTTCACCATCGAGGGCACGCATCTCTGGTGAGATGTACGACGTTGTCACCATGTCCTTCTTGTACTTGATGCAGAGTTTGGCGACCTTGACATGGTATGCGTAGGGTACGAGGCTGATCGTCACGTCATGTTCCGAAACCAGGCGGTCCAGTTCGAGGTCATTCTCCACGTTGAGTGGAATTGCCGTACCCCTGGGATGCTTGTTGACAAGCTTTTCCGCTTTGGAAACCGTTCGAGAGGCAACAGTCACCAGGACGTTTTCCCTGGATAGCAGGTAGTCGACAATGGGTTTTGTGACAAGGCCGGCTCCCAGGATGAGTGCTTTCTTCATGATTCCCTCCTTCATTCAATAAATGTTTTCATATAACGGAAGGGAGCTGTAAACTCCCCACGATGAACAATGAGAGCCCGCATGAGCGGGTCGGGCAATCCCAGCGATTCTGCGGGTTTCGTGAAGTCGCAGGCAATCAGGGAAGGCATGAAGTCACGCAGAACACTGGAAAAATAGGTTGAAGCCTCAAAGGGTAATTCACACGGCAGATTATCGATGGCAAGGACCGCCGGGCCGTTTCCCTCAAATCCGTCAATGACCCTGTCCTCATCGGTGAGGTAGACATAGACCGGATTCCCGGAATCCGTGCAGTGAAGATTGAATTCGATCGAGCCGTTCGGGTCACAGCTGATGTCCGAAACCCCTCGGAATTTCGGCTGACCGGAAGCATAGAGATCCCGTACCTGCTGACGGGTAATCAGTCGGGGATAGGATGGGGTCCAGAAAATACAGTTGATCAGCAGGGTCAGATGGGGAAGGTACTGGTGGAACATGCCTTTGAATCGTTCCGGATGGTCGTAATATTCCTGTAATTCGAAAGGATGATCCGGCTCAAGCGGGGCTACGAGATGCTCTTCTTTGAAAATGACTTTGTAGAAGAGGGTCGAGTCAGGAAAACCGCTCTTTCCATAAGAAAGAAGGTCCGAAGGGGTAATGACTTTATGGGGGAGAACATCGAAGACTTCCTGAGCCCCTGCGGAAACATGGCCATATCCCGCAAACCCAAACACCATGGGTGTGAGAGCAGGAGGAAGAGGTGTGGCCAAACATTCCTGACCGACCGCAGCGATTGCCTTTTTGGCTTCCTCAAGGGAAGGGTATTCCTTGGCCTGGCGGATCTGCTCGAAAGGTGTGGAAAATCCCTCTGTCTTCAAACGCTGCCCCAGCATCCAGAGTCCATCGATCATGCCCGCGTACCCTGCATGAATGCCAAAGAAAACGAGACGCCTCTTTTGTTCGTCCTCAATTTTTTCGTAATCAATCAAGGTGCATTTCTGCTGGAGAAGTTTGCGGAGCATGGGCATGTTGTAGGATTGGCCCTTGATGGTATGGGAAAAGAAGATATAGGTTTTCCCCGAAAGAAAAACCTCCGAAGGCATTTCCTTGACGCCCATGACAATATTGCATGAGCTCAAATCCTCGCTCAGACGGGCTCCCGCATCCGCGTACGCCTGGTCCGTAAAAATACGGATCGGGGAAGGTTGGACAACAAATTCCGCATCAAGGCTCTGAATCAACGCTGCCACATCGTCGGGAGTGAGGGATACGCGCCGTTCCCACTGGTTCTTATCTTCCCTTCGAATTCCGATGATGTTAGGCATGACAACTCCTCTTTCAGGGGGTGAGCCGTCAGCGTAGCATCCTATTTTCACGAAGTCAACAGAACTCCTGGAACGCTCAGGTGTGTATAATACGGGGTATGAATACCCCCTTGAATTCCAAACCCGGGACACCCGATTCTTCACAGTTCAGCTTGGGCAAACGGAACCTTCCCTTCGTCTTTCTCTTTCTTTTGATCCTCACGGTTCCAAAAGATTCATGGGCCTACCTGGATCCGGGAACAGGGAGTTATTTTTTCCAGATGCTGATTGCCGCCCTTGTGGGTGGACTCTTTGCCATCAAGATGTTCTGGAAAAAAATCCTTATATTCTTTCATCGCCAGGCACCCTCTTCACCATCCTCAGAAGCAGATGAACAGGAGAAGGGGGAAACCAGTTCTCCTGAAGCCTGAACGACGAATTGGTTCCTCTGTGACATCCGGCCTTCTATCCTCACATCCTGCTTCCTTCCGTGATCCATCGGGAACGATCTTTCTCCATGGGGAGTCGATCCTTCGCTCCATCTCCCCCACCTACGCCTCCACATACACTCATCTGAACGAATCGGGCCTCTTCAAGGCTCTTGTCGAAAAGAAGATGCTGGTCTCCCATACTGAACTGGATGAAAAGGAATTCACTGAGGTAGAGTTCTGGAAAGTTATCGCCCCTGAAAAGATTCCCTTTATTTCCTACCCCTATGAATGGACCTTTCAACAGCTAAAGGATGCCGCTCTCCTGACTCTGAAAATCCAGTCTCTGGCCCTGGATCACGGGATGAGCCTGAAGGATGCCAGTGCGTACAATATCCAGTTCTTGAGAGGTCGTCCAATTCTGATCGACACCCTCTCCTTTGATCTTCTTACTCCCAATCGTCCCTGGGTGGCCTATCGGCAGTTCTGTCAGCATTTCCTCGCACCGCTCGCATGCATGGCTTATGGTGATTCCCGCATTTCAATCCTGCTGCGGGATTTCATCGATGGTCTTCCCCTCGAGCTTGCCGCCGATCTTCTGCCTTTTCGTACGCGTCTTTCTCCCGGACTTCTGCTCCATCTCCATCTCCATGCCCGGGCCCAGCGGCGAAAGGTGGAGCGAAGCGGCCCGGCGCCTCGATTTTCAGACATAGCCATGCGGGGCATCCTCGATTCTCTGACATCCTCCGTTTCCAGACTGCGTCCTGCCCGTCGCGCCTCCAGCTGGACGGAATATTACGATACCTTTTCGTATTCGGAAGCCCTCTTTGAAACAAAGAGGCGCACGGTTCAGTCCTGGCTGGAAAAGATTCGTCCTGAGAATCTGTGGGATCTGGGTGCCAATACGGGGGTTTTTGCCCGCCTTGCTTCCGGTATGAATATTCCCACCATTGCCTTTGACCTGGATCCGGCTTCGGTGGAATTGATGTATACCCGGCAGAAGAAGGAGAAGGACTCCTGCCTCCTGCCCCTTGTCATGGATCTGACCAACCCGTCGCCCTCTCTGGGCTGGCATCACCGTGAGCGACAATCATTACTGGACCGTGGTCCGGCCCATACCGTTCTCGCCCTGGCCCTCATTCACCATCTGGCCATAGGTAATAATGTACCCCTTCACGCCATTGCCTCGTTCTTTGCCGATGCCGGAAAATTCCTTATCCTGGAATTTGTTCCAAAAGAGGATTCCATGGTTCAGCAAATGCTCCGGCATCGAAAGGATATCTTTGATACCTATTCCGAAGAACATTGTGTCCGAAGCTTTGAAAAGTGGTTCGCCATCCAGGAACGTGTTCCGCTGGAAGAAAATGGAAGAACTCTCTTTCTGATGCGACGGCGGAATGAACCGTAATTCTTTTCCCTCTCTCCTTCATCCCTTCTTTTTCTCCATCTTTCCTGCCCTCTCCCTGCTGGCACACAACCTGACTCTATCTTCGTACAGGGAAATCCTCGTGCCCGTTGGGATCAACCTGACGATGACCGCTCTTCTTCTGGTCATCCTGATCGTGTTCAGAGTTTCCCACACAAAGGCCGGCCTGGCCGTCAGTATGTTCTGGCTTCTCTTTTACAGCTTTGGCCAGGTCCTGGGTGTGGTATTCGGAACGACGTACGGGGAAATTTCCCGACCGATCCTGATCATGGGTCTGGTTTTCTGGGTCGTCATCCTTATCGGTTCTGTGGTTGTGGTCCTTCGATCCAAGAAGGAGTTTCCATCCCTTGGCAAACTTCTGTTCGTCATCTCCCTCGTGGCCGTTCTTGTGCCAGCCGGAAGGGTTGCTTTGAGAAATCTTTCTTCTCCGGCATCCCTGTCCCAATGGGAAACGGTCCGTGAATCGGTCATTCAATCCATGCCCTCTTCTCCATTCATTCGACCGGATATTGTCTATGTCATTGTCGATGGCTACGGGCGGGAAGATATCTTGAAGGAGATGTACGGGATTCAAAACGAATCCTTTCTGCGGGAACTTGAGGAAATGGGCTTCTTTGTGGCGGACAGAAGTGTGTCCAACTACAACCAGACGGACCTCTCCCTGGCATCTTCTCTGAATATGGCCTATCTCCAGGATCTTCTCGTCCCGGGCTCGGTGAACCGGATCGATCTGATTCAACATTCCACGATCGTGGAGCTTCTCAAACGATACGGATATAAAACAGTCTCCTTTGCGACCGGGTACACGGAAACGGATATGCCCTTTACGGACAGATATCTCGGACCCGGTCTGGCCCTGACCGAATATCAGACCCTCCTTCTGCAGTACACACCGCTCCCTCCCATTTTTGATCTACTGAATATGGCAACCCCTTACGATCTGCACAGGAAGCGCATCTCGTACATTCTGGACCACCTCCCGGATACGGTTGCCGATCCCGGACCTGTCTTTGTCTTTGCCCATCTTCTTATCCCCCATCCGCCCTTTGTATGGGACGCTTCCTGCCGGCCCATCGATCCGCCCGTCGAGTTTTCCCTTCGCGACGGTCAACATTTCATGGCAGGACAGAGCCGGGACGATTATGTGAAGGGCTATGCCGGACAGATATCCTGTCTCAACAAAAGGCTGCTCCCGATGCTTCGACGTCTAATTCAAAACAGCAGTCGGGATCGTCCCCTGGTTGTCCTTCTGCAGGGCGATCACGGCCCCGGGTCCCAGCTTGACTGGGACAGTGCGGAACGATCCAATGTCACAGAACGGTTCTCCATTCTCAACGCATACCGGCTTCCCGGTGGGGATGATCAGTGGAGTCCCGGGAATTCCATTACCCCCGTGAATACCTTTCGCCTGGTCTGCAACCGGTATTTTGGTTCCGGGCTGCCCTATATCCCGAACGCGAGTTACTTTGTTCCGTGGGGCCCAAAGCTTATATCCACCGATGTCACGAAACGCCTTGGGATTGAGGGTGATCCATGACCGATCCCGTGAAGCAGGAGAGGCTGAATCGAAAGATTTCTTTTTCTATCGGTTTTTCCGCGTGGCTGGTCACTCTTCTTCTGACCGTAACCTGGGCCATGGGAATTCCCCTCCTCCAGAGGATTCCGGGATGGATCTGGCCCTTGACACGCAGACATGTTCAGATCCTTGGTCCCGGGAGCCTTCTGCTGGTTTTTGCCTTTCTCGCGGCAGGATTCAGCTTCAGGCTTCCCGGGGCTCGTGCGCGGATTGTTGTGCTCGTGATTTCTTTCCTCTCCATTCAGTATGGGCTGGCCCTTCTGGAGGGACGCGGTCTTCAGGCTCTCGATGATCGGCTTGTCTATACGGGACACGGTCAGCTTGCCCGGGCCAGTCTGACCGTGGAAAATCCCCTGGAAGTCCTCCGCAATTACGAATCCTATACCGAACAGGGAGCTCTGAGTAACTATGCTCTGACCAAGCCTCCGGGATACTTCCTGCCGTACTGGTTCACCGGCTGGCTGGCTCATCGACTTCTTTCCCTGTACCCGCGTTTCAACCTGGAGAGGCTTCAGGTGAGAATGGCTTCACTCCTCTTTCCCGTGCTCTCTTCCCTCATCCTTCTTTCCGTCTTTTTGCTGTCCCGGAAAACCATGGAAGAGAGTTCGGGTGTTCTTGCCATGGCCCTTTGCCTCACGATCCCGAGCCTGCAGCTGATCACTCTCCACGAAGATCAGTTTCTCCTCCCCTGGCTGTTCGGATTTGCCCTGTGGGTTCTTTCTCTGGGATGGAATCGAAGGGACCCCGGGTTGATGATCCTGAGTGGAATCCTGGCATACATCGTGATCTTTTTTTCCTTTTCCTGTATCTATCTTCTCCTTTTTCCCATCGCACTTTCTTTCTATGATCACGGTCGGATCGTGAAATTGTGGCTCTTTTATCTGGGAGGGGGGATCCTGGCATGGATTTCAGGGTGGATATTGCTCGGGTACCATCCTCTCAGCAGGCTTTTTACAGCCATGACCGTTCACTCGACGTGGAGTGAAGGAAAGCTGGAAGGGATAAGGCATCTGTCCTGGTTCGGAGCAGGGTGGTTGAATCTCCTTGAATTTTTTATCTGGCTCGGACCTTCGTTAGCTTTGCTTTTCTTCGCGGGTTTGGTTCGGGTTCCTGAATCCATTCGTCCGTACCGTCTCCTTCTTGCAGGCACACTGATCATGTCCGCCTTTGTCTCAGGTACGATGGGGGAATCCGCTCGCCTCTGGCTCTACCTGATTCCGCTTGTGGTCATGATTGCCGCTCCCCCGGCGTTACGAATCCTGCGATCGAGTCGATTCGCATTCTCTCTTCTCATGACCGCGCAAATCTTCTATCTGGTTTTTCAGAAGTTATTTATGGATTTCCTGTAAATCGGAATGCAGTTCGCGTCCAATTGGATCCCACCAGGCCTGAAAGGACTTTTCCGCCCGTGCAGACGTCTCCCGTTTATACTTTCTCGATCCGTCCTCTATGAGACCAAAGGAAATGTTAGAAGGGAGAAATCGCTCCGGATCGGATAGCGTCAGATGCCGGATCAAGCCGCCCATGGCGGTATCCGGAGGAACCGGTACGATCTCTTTCTGCTGGAAGAGTCGGGAAAGGTAAATTCCGGCAAGGAATCCCGTTGCTGCCGATTCCAGGTATCCTTCGACACCGGTGATCTGGCCCGCGAAAAACAGGGAAGGAGAATCCTTTAGCCGCAAAAAAGAGTCCAGACAGGCGGGAGCAGGAATATAGGTGTTTCGATGCATCTGCCCCATTCTTTTGAAGGCGGCATGTTCAAAGCCCGGAATAAGCCGAAAGACACGTCGCTGGGAGCCGTGCTTCATCCGGGTCTGGCAACCGACCAGAGAGAAGGTTGTGCCGTCAAAATCCTCCCTTCGAAGCTGGACGAGGGCATGAGGACGACGACCCGTTCGCGGATCCACGAAACCTACGGGTTTAAAGGGACCATAACAGAGCGTATCCTTTCCCCGCCGGGCCATTTCCTCAATGGGAAGACACCCCTCAAAGAAGATTGCCCGTTCAAAGTCGGGGATGTCCACCACCTCCGCCGCCGTGAGGGCCTCATAAAAACAGAGGTACTCTTCCTCATCCATGGGACAGTTCAGATAGTCATCGCCCCCCTTGCCGTAACGCGATCCGAAGAAGAGGCGCTCCATGTCCAGCGATTCCTGAGTCACCACCGGGGAAACGGCATCATAAAAGTAGAGAGGATGGCCTGTCTTTTCACACAGGACAGCGTGAAGTTGGTCCGAAGTCAGGGGACCGGTCGCGATTACCGCCCATCCTGGAGGAATTTCGGTGACCTCTCCTCGTATGACCTGGATCCTGGGATGGGAGGTGATGGCCTCTGTTATGGATTCGGAAAACCGATTTCGATCCGTGGCCAGGGCGCTCCCGGCGGGGACGGACCATCGACGGGCCATGGCCATGATGAGAGAACCGGCATGATCCATTTCCCGCTTCAGCATTCCCGCGGGATGGATTGGATCATCGCTTCGAAGCGAGTTCGAACAGACCAACTCACCAAGACGATCTCCCTGATGCACAGGCGTCGGCCGTTCGGGCCTCATTTCATGAAGGTGAACCTCAAGGCCTGTCCGGGCCAGCTGCCAGGCGCACTCGCAACCCGCGAGACCCCCACCAACTACGGAAACGATGTCGGACTTCAAAGGATTCAGGCCTCAGCCATCTCCTCCCATGCTGCCCAGGCACGGCGGATGTGGGGTATCGTGATGGATCCTCCCACGATCAGGGAAACGGAAAGAATTTCTTCCAGCTCCTCTCGAGTCAGTCCCTGTTCTCTGCACTGGATCAGATGGTAGAGAATACAGTCATCGCAACGAAGGACGGTCGATGCGACGAGGCCCAGCATTTCCTTTGTCCGTGACGGCAAAGCTCCATCCTGATAGGTCTGCGTATCAAGATTAAAAAATCGCTTGGTTACGAGTCCCGCATTTTCCAGAACGATTGAGTTGAGACGCTCACGTTCCTCTTTGAACGTGCGGACGCGGTTTGCACCCATGACGATTACCTCCTTGTGAGATCAGTCGTAAAGTGTACCATGCTCAAACAACGAAGCCGATCACTGGAATAGCCAGGTGGAAAGGTACCGTTCACCACAGGATGGAAAGATGACTACAATGGTCTTTCCCCGGTTTTCTTCCCTTTCGGCGACCTGAAGAGCCGCCCGGAGGGCGGCTCCGGAAGATATGCCTCCCAGGATCCCTTCTTCCCGGGCAAGCCGCTTCAGGATAGACGCAGTATCTTCCGCGGTCACGGGAATTACTTCATCGATGATGTCCCGGTTAAGGATGTCAGGTACAAAGCCGGCACCGATTCCCTGGAGCTTGTGGGGACCCGGCTGGCCTCCCGACAACACGGGAGATTCTTCGGGCTCGACAGCCACAATCTGAACCGAGGGTTTCAAAGACTTGAGGACCTCCCCGACTCCCGTGATCGTTCCTCCCGTGCCCACACCCGCAACCAGGATATCGACCGCTCCCTCCGTGTCCTCCCAGATTTCCAGGGCCGTAGTCCCGCGGTGAATCTCGGGATTGGCGGGATTGCTGAATTGCTGAAGCATGAGATGGCCGGGATTTTCATTCACGATTCTCTGGGCTTCCCGTATCGCCCCGCCCATTCCCTGATCACCCGGTGTCAGAACCAGTTCGGCTCCGAAGGCCTGAAGGAGCTTTCTCCTCTCCAGGCTCATGGTTTCGGGCATGGTAAGAATCAGCCGGTACCCCTTGACAGCCGCAACAAAGGCCAGCCCGATTCCCGTGTTACCGCTGGTGGGCTCGACAAGAACGGTTCCCGGCGTTAACCTCCCGGATTGCTCGGCGTCCTCGATCATGGCCTGGCCGATGCGGTCCTTTACACTCGACATGGGGTTGAAGAATTCCAGTTTGGCCAGAATGATCGCCGGTAGTTGGGCTCCGATCTTTGAAAGCCGGACCAGAGGGGTGTTTCCGATCGTCTCCATAATGGAGGAAGATATTTTGGGCCGATGGCTCCGTTTCATGATTGCATCCTTCCTTTGTGATACCTTCTGGCTATATCCCCGCGCCGCCTTCAAACTGTGATTCGACGGGACTTCCCTGAAGAATACGGCTTCCAGGCGGTACGTCCTTCGTGACCCAGACATTTCCACCGATCACGGAGTCTTTTCCAATCGTGATTCGGCCCAGAATCGTTGCGCCTGCATAGATGATTACTCCATCTTCCACAATGGGATGACGGGGAATCCCCTTCACGGGATTCCCTTTCTCGTCCCGCGGAAAGCTCTTGGCTCCCAGGGTTACACCCTGGTAGAGACGGACATTGGTGCCCAGAATCGAAGTTTCCCCAATGACGATCCCGGTTCCGTGGTCCATGAAGAACCGTTCTCCGATGGAGGCTCCAGGGTGGATGTCGATGCCCGTTGCGGCGTGAGCCATTTCCGTGATAATTCTGGGAATGAGGGGGACCCCCAGAAGGTAGAGTTCATGGGCCAGTCGATAGTGGGTCATGGCACGGATGCTGGGATAACAGAAGATGGTTTCTCCGTGGGTTCCGGCAGCAGGATCGCCGTCATAGGCGGCCTGTACGTCCGTAGAGAGCTTGTGCCGAATGTCCGGGAGACGTGTAAAAAATCGCTTCACGATCTCTTCGGCCTCGGAAGCTGGATGCTGGCAGTGCTCGGAGTTTCCACAGGCGCACGAAAAGCAGAATCCCCTTCTTACCTGCTCGGACAGGTTTCTGAAAACCCGATCCAGGGAAGAACCCAGATGAAAGATGAGGGAGTCGGGGGTCAGGTCGGAGTTTCCAAAATATCCGGGGAAAATCACAGATCTGAGGTTCTCGACGATCGTTTCAAGCACCTCAATCGAGGGCATGGGAACTTCCAGGTTCTTTCTCTGCAGGACTCTCTCGTAGGAATCGGGACTGGAAAGAGATTCAACAACGGAAGTTAAAAAACGGTCAGATAGAGGGTAAGTCATTTAAATTTCCTCTCATTAGCAATAAATAACCGATTCATGCATCGATGCGTTCGAAGCGAACCATCGATTTGCACCAGATCAGGATGCAATGTGCCGGGATTCATGCTCCTTCTTTATGCAGGTATCCGAAATCACCTGGATGCCCTTTGCCCTTGCCCGCCTTGCGGCCTCCTCATGGTTTGCTCCAATCTGCATCCAGATCGTCGGTACGTTCCGCTCGATTGCCTCCTCGACAATGGGGGGAACGGCATCGGAACGGCGAAAAATATCGACGATATCCACCTGAATCTGGTCGGGAATTTTCTTCAGAGAGGGGTAACACTGGAGGCCGCCGATCGTCTGACAGGTTGGATTTACGGGCACGACCGTGTATCCGTGTCTGTGAAGATACATCCCAACAACATACGAATCCCTGTCGGTTTTGTCCGACATGCCAATGACGGCCACGGTTCGGGAATCAGAAAGAATCTGAGAAATTTCTTTTGCCTGATCGGTCATGGGGCCTCCTGGATAAGGTTCAATGAAAGGAATTATGCCTTGGCTCCCTGTCCTGTGTCCAGGTGGAGAAGGTGGATGATCGAATCTCCATCCTTGAGCTCCTGGATGTTCCCTGTTACGGTGACTTCCTTTCCCTGCAGTTTGTCAATCTTGACGTCCCCCAGGCTGTCGGGGCAGAAGTGGAAGATCTTATCACCCGCCGTCACGAGAACTTTCTCGCATGAGGAAGCTTTATGCAGGTCACAGTGCATGCAGGCAATAGTCCCGGAAAGGGTAATGTCCTTTGATTCCTTCACAACTTCATGGCCTCGGACAGGACAATCTTCTCCACATTTTTTTTCCTCCCCCGCAGTGGCCATGGCGGGAACTGTCTTTGAACCACAGGGTTCCACGGTTGCCGTCTGAGCAGCGTTGTCACAGGGAAGGGGGGTGGGGGCGGCAATGATTGCGAATGAAAAAAGAATGAAAAGAGAAAAAATGGAAAAAAAGGCAGATTTTGACATGGTGGCCTCCTCGGGTCGTTGTCTTTATTGAAACAGGATCTCAATTATATGTATTCCTTGAACTCGGGCATACTTTCCCTGTTTCATTTATTTTTTCATTCAGGGGGATTTTTGCATGCAATTGACAAAATAGTATTGATGGAAACAGTTGTGTTGATGCCATACACGTGAGAAATATCCGCATCAGTTTCGAAGAAACTCCAGGACTTCCTCCCACATTCGAAGAACCAGTTTCCGATGATTTTCTGCTTTCGCCTTTAAGTTTTGTACCAGGGATGTTCTTGCAGAATAGTTGAGGAGACGATCAATTATGGGTGAGGGATCACTCTTCAGTTCTTGTGAAGATATCAAATTCTCCATGCATCCATAATCACCAAAGAGGCCATCATATTTGTGGCTCCAACCGGTACCGATCGTAGGAATTCCCTGAGACAGGGCGCCAACAAGAGCATGAAACCGTGAGGCCATAACCAAATAGCTGGAACCAAGAATTCCTTTAATATGAAGCGGATTTTCCTTTTGAATCATCTTTAGGGAGTAGGGCAGGGCAGATTGAATCTTGTTGCCAAAATCAATGTCGCTGCTGTACTCATGGAGAAGAAGACAGGGAGTTATACCCCTTTGATGCAGATATTCGATCGATCGGACAAGAAAGAGCAGATAATCCTCTTCGGTTTCCCCTGATGTCATATCGATCATTCTGAAGTTCGGAACGATGCAGGCTATCTTTTCGTCTTTTTTAAATTCATTCGATGGGATTCCATCGAGGAGTACGGTAAAATCGGGAGCTTCTCTGATATTCAAATGCGGTCCATCCAGTTCCTGGAGGAACTGGAAAGACTGGGAATCCCGCGCATAAACAATGTCGGCTAAATTAATTATTGTCCGAACGTATTTCCGGAGGGCATGATTTAAAAATGGACCAAATGCCTGAGGTAATAAGATGACCTTTTTATTGTCGTGTTTCCATCGTTTACAGGCCGACGCCATTTCCCGGGCATAGATCGTTCCCCACTTATCCCCATAAGCAAAACCTGAAATATCGATCACCGCGTCAATCTCGGATTCGGTAATCATGCCATACGTTTTCCTTATTTTTTCTGGAATAAGTCGAACAATCTGTTGACCCGCATGCCTGAGAAATTTGATCCGGGCCTTTTTGTAAAGGCCAAGGGAAATTCGATTTTCGCGGGTAGCATAAATAGGGTCAATAACGATTTTACAATTTTGAAAAGAAGTATTCAGTTGGTCAATTACGGATCTGAGCATCAGTTCTGCACCCTTGTTTACAAAGCCCGCACCCCTGACTTCGAAAATCATGAGAGATTGTAGCTCCTGAGCTCCTCGACACTCTTTTTCTGGGAGTATCCCACCATTCCATCGGGATCAGGATACCCGAGAGCGATAAGCATGATTACTCTTTCATCCGGTGAAAGGTCGAGCAACAGGCGCATCTTTCTATCCCGTTTTTTAATATCCGGCCAATTAATGCAGCAAGTCCCTATTTCCATGGTTTCCAATGCATAGATGAGAGACATGGATGCCAGTGATGCGTCGATATAGATGACATGTCGGTCGCATTCGTCGGAGAATGCAGATAGCTTCCCGATCACTACAATGACCACGGGAACGTCCTCTTCAAATCCTCGAGTTCCGTAGGAGAGTGACAGAATCTTCCTGACAAGTTCGCATTCGTCGAATACCATAAACTTGAATGGCTGTCGATTGCATGCACTTGGCGCATGAGATGCGTTCTCAATGGCTCGATCGATGAACTCGCGTGGCACCTGTCTATTCCGATACCACCGTGTCGATTTTCGTCTTTTGGAAAGGGCTAGAAGGGATTCTGTTTTTACCGGGGCCGGGCCCTTCACGACATCCCTGTGAAGTGAGGGTATACGGTCATTCTTATCTTCCCAGTGTCCAATAATCCCAAATTCTTTCTTGGCCTGGTAGACCGAAGGATCATCTCCAACCCGTTCAAAGTAAGCTGCCAGTACGTCATGAGCCCAATGGACAAGTTCCGGATTGCACCCATGATCCATTTTAGAGGATCTTTCTGAGGCGCGATGAAACAGCTTCACGGTTTCGTAAATGTAATCTCTTGCAAAGATTTCACGTGTGTGTTTCATCATTAGACCCTTTTCGAGACGGTGAATATTTCTGCGAAGCATGGATTCATGATGCAATCCTTGCTTGAAGAATTTATTGTATGTAACCCTACCATTGAGAACACCGTGCTTTTCTGATGAAAAAGATAGCGAGATGAAAGAATAGTAAAGGTGGCTGAGAAATCGTGTGCTTGAGCAAATTCTAGCCGCATAATTGTCTGCGGCAATAATGCCCTGTTTTATGATTCTGGCCATCTTCCTCACGACTTTCATTGTGCATTCTCCGTTTCTGACATTCTCTTAAAAGGTTTGAGAAAGGCCACTGTGATCATTTTACCAACAATCTTTGTCCCTGGATGAAGAAAACAGGATAGATAAGTGGCAGCGGCATAAGAGATCAGTGTGGCTATTGCTGCACCAATAGGTCCAAGTTGTGGAATCAGAACAAGGTTAAGGACAATGTTCATGATTGCCCCGAGTCCATGCCTGATCATTGAGAACTTGATAAACCCTTCGGCGATAAGATATTTACTTAGAATCGCCCCTGAGAAAATGAAAATGCTTGCCCAAATATGAATGGCAAGCACGGGTATGGACTCTCGAAACACATCTCCATAAAGCAAGAGAATAATCGGTTTCGAAAGAACACTGATCATTATCGAAAGAAGAATAGACAGGGGAATTACAACATTGAAAATCCTTTGAAGTTTGGCGTGGTAAATGGCCACGCCAGCCTTTTTACTTTCAATGATCGAAGGAAAGACAGAAGTTGCAATTGCAACGGGGATAAAATACCAGACTTCAGAGAGCTGAACAGCAACCGAATAGATACCTGTAGCAGTGTCTCCTGAAATCTGACGAAGCATGAGAATGTCAATCTTGAGATAGATAACCGCGCCGAATCCGGAAATGATTAAAGGCCATGACTGAGTGAGTAAATCTTTTGCGATCTTTCGTTTCATCCGCCATGCGAGAAGCCGGTGCCCGGTTCTATGATAGAGAAAAACCAGTCCTATCCCTCGTAATGCTGCTTCAAGTGTTACAACCCAGGCAAAAGTAACAAGGTTTGCTCCCGTGAGAATCAGGATTATTTTAGAAAGTGACGCGATGATAAAGGAGAAAGTTTTGGCCATGACGGAATACTTTGATTGAACCCTTGATTGAAACCACAGGTCGACACTGTCAACGGCCTGAAGGATCAGGGTTAAGGTCATGATCATTACCAGCATGATCGCCTGATCGTCTCCGCGGTTCACGATGACGATCGTGCCTATGGACAGGATAGAACATAGGATTCCGCCCAATAGCTGTATTCCAAAGGAGGTGCCGAGGAGGTCGTCTTTTTGTGTAGGGTTCTGCAAGATTTCTCTCACAACGATACCGCTTATTCCCATAGATGACAGGGAGGAAAACATGGCGATGAAGGCCAGAGCAAAATTGAGGAGGCCAAAATCTGATGGGCCAAGGTATCTGGCAACCCAGACTCCGACAATAAATCCAATCACCATGCGCAATAATTGGTCGGACATCAACCATTGCGCGTTGAAAAAGATTTTCCTAAACTCCTGGTGGTTCTTAAAATACATCTTGATTTGTTGAGGAAGAAGTGAAGATAAAATTCTTGTCATGAAATCGAATTCTCATTCTGATGCCGGTGCTTGTAATGCTTCATTGCTAAAAATTATAGCATGCTGAAGCCAGAACTTAAGCCTGAAATCTTCTTTTCATGTACCTGTAAGCCACTGTATTACAATAACTTCAGAGTAATGAAACCTGCACAGATCAGTGGAATCATCCCAACCTTCAATCGTGCTAACTCTCTTCAACGAGTACTGAATAGTGCAGAACTCGCTTCAACAGGCGATCTGGAGATTATTGTAGTTGACGATGGTTCAACCCCTCCTATTGATGCAAGGGCTTTGTTCGGCTCAAAAGATCGACGATTCCTGATACGCCATGAAACCTCTATGGGGGCGCCTGCAGCCAGGAACAGTGGGATTTCCCTGGCAAAAGGAGAATATCTTCTCTTTCTGGATGATGATGAATTGATTTCTGGTTCTATTGACAAACTTGTTGAACGATCCCGCTGTCTCGGAAAAGAGTATGGTGTCATTTATGTTGGCCACATCCGAAAATATCCATCTGGTAAAAGTAAAGTTCATCTACCTCAGGAAGAAGGGTTGTTAGCCACTCATTTATTAGAGTCTCCCGAATATGGGACGGCAACTATGATTCGAGGTGACTTGCTTCGTGATATCGACGGAATTGATTCCTCCCCCGCAGTGGCCATGGCAGGAAGCGCCTTTGAATCAAAGGGTTCCACGGTTGCCGTCTGAGCAGCGTTGTCACAGGGAAGGGGGGTAGGGGCGGCAATGATTGCGAATGAAAAAAGAATGAAAAGAGAAAAAATGGCAGATTATGACACGGGATCTCAATAAACGATATTCCTGAAAATGGAAAAAAAATAGGCCTGGCTGGTTGAACCGGAAGGAATCTGGGATAATGGGATGGATGCCACGGGACGGTCTTGAAAAGGTTCAGGGAGATTCTGATGTCCGGTCGGGTAAACCGGTGGAGATTTCCATCGTCATACCAACGAAGAATCGCCCGAAAGAACTGGCGGAGTCGCTCCGGAGCCTGGATCAGCCATCCAGTGTGGCCAAAGAGGTGATCGTCGTGGACGATGGTTCTGACCCTCCCCTCATTCATGAAGCACTGAAATTGTCCTCCTTTCCTCTGTTCATTCTTCGAAACGAGGGTACTCCGGGTGCTCCCGCCGCACGCAATCTCGGTCTGGCACGTGCACGGGGAGAATATATCTTTTTCCTTGATGACGATGATGAAATCCTGCCCGGGTCGCTGGACGCTCTCCTTGAAAAGCTCCGGGAGAGTGAAGCCGATGCAGTCTATGGAGGTTACCTGCGCAGATACGCCTCGGGAGGGCGCGGCGACTGCACGGTCTTTCCGGAAGCCGGAGACGATATGGTCCGGGAACTTCTTGCAAGTCCGCAGTGTGCCAAGGCCGTTTTGGTTCGAACCGATGCAGTCCGAAACGTTGGAGGGTTTGACGAATCCTTACCCAGCTGTCAGGATTGGGATCTACATCTGCGGCTCTCCCGCCAGATCCGGTATGCAGGCTTAAAGCAGACGGTACTGATCTATGCCATTCATTCCGGTTCCATTTCCCAGAGCCTCTCCCGAAGGCTGGACGGACAGGGGCGGTTTCTGTGTAAACATGAAGGTCTGTTCCTGGCTCACCCCAATATATACCGGAGCCATTTAACCTATCTGGGGCTTCTTGCCCTTTCTCTTGGCAACGTTTTAACGGCCCAAAAATGGTTGTGTCTGGCACGGGAGCATGCATCATTTCTTTCCACTGCAACACTCTATCGTATTCTTGCAGCCTTCCCTGCCTTCGTCAGTCGCCGCCTTGCCCTCGGATTGCTTCGAGCATCCGGATCGGTGGAAAATTGACTGCGATAAAGGTGCTTCATGCAGTCGGGAATCTGAATGCAGGTGGGGTTGAAAAGGGAATCGCTGCTCTTCTCCCCGTCGCCCGACAGTATGGGGTCGATAGTGAAGTCCTCTGCCTCATGGGGACTGCCGGAACCTTGCTTCCACGATTCCGGGAAGAAGGGATTCCCGTCCATGTTGTCCCCCGGTCCCGGGTCCCAAAGGGAGGAATGAGGATCCTGCGTTTTGGGAACTACCTGACAGACTTTCTGAAAGACAAAGGTTTTTCCGCTGTCCATGTTCATGTTTTTTATCTGTCCGGCGTCTGCCTGAAAGCGGCCCACAAGTCCGGTATTTCCTATCGGATCGCACATATTCATGCCCCGGTGGAAGAATATCGATCTACGGGCCGGGGTCAGCTTGCTCTCCGGGTAAACCGCATTCTCCTGCGCCAACATGCCACGCGGATCCTGGGTGTGGCCCCCCACGTACTGGAGGGGTACTTTCCGGAGAGCCGACAGGGAGGAGATCGGTTCGATCTTGTTCCTGCGGTTTTCCACCCTGAAGAGTGGGCTCATCCATCAGGTGTTGAGGATGGTTGCGGGGATGTTCTGCGCATCACCCAGGTCGGTCGGTTACACAGGGCAAAGAACCACCTTTTCTCACTCAAAATCGCATCCCGTCTCGCAGAGAAGAAGATTCCCTTTACTCTGCAATTTGTTGGTGACGGCCCGCTTAAGGAAGAGATTGAAAGGGAAATTCAAACACGAAACCTTCAATCCTTTGTGACTCTTGCGGGTGAGGTAGACTCTGTTAAGGACATTCTTCAGAGGGAAACAGATCTCTTTATCTTCCCTTCCCGGTACGAAGGCATCCCACTGGCTGTCCTTGAAGCCCAGGCTGCAGGGATTCCCTGTGTGATTTCGGACGCAGTTCCGAAAGATGCCATCGTGGTGCCGGAGATTGTGACACGGCTTCCCCTGGATCGCATGGACCTCTGGATTGAGACGATTCAGTTCCTTGCTGTGCATCGGCCTGCCGTGCCAGGCAATATCATGAATCGATTTCAATCCTCTCTCTTCAATCCGCAACGGAATATGGAGCGGATACTTCCATTATATGGAATAATCCGCTGATTTGAATTTGTGAGGATTGATTAACGAGAAAAGGCCTTTGCCGCCTCGTACCATGTGACGGCTGTCATCGCGGCGGTTTCCATTCGCAGGGGTCTCGTTCCCATGGACAGGCGCAGGAGCCCGCGTTCCTGAAAGAGCTGATATTCATGATCCGACCACCCGCCTTCCGGTCCGATCAGCAGGATGGGGGAAGGATTGGAAACAAGGCAGCTCCACGAGGTGAAGGTGTCACCCATGTCCAGGTATGCGGGCTGGATCTCCGATGAAAGGAGTTTTTCCAGAGAAATGGGGGGATGAATCGGGCAGACCCACGGATAGCGGGATTGGGCCCGGGCACTCTCCGCGATCGCACCCCATCGCCGGATCATGCCTTCTGTGACCGTTCGAACGGAAGATCGTTGGGTGATAATGGGACGAATCTCTCTGACACCCAGTTCACCTGCCTTTTCAACGAGGACACCCATGCGCTGTCCCTTCGGGATGGCGGTGGCCAGGCAAAGTCGGGGTGGATCGGAATCGATGTTTCGTGCCTCCAGGTACCGTACTCGAATCTGTTTACCTTCAACAGAAACCGCCTCCGCCAGCCAGATCTGCCCCCGTCCGTCGGAAACTTCCAGACAATCCCCGGTTCCAAGACGCAAAACGGTGAGAAAGTGGCGGCTGGCCTCCCTGGAGAGCCGGGTTTCTTCGCTCAGGAAGAAGAAGGGAAAAGGTTGAGGTGCCATGCGGCCCAGCCTCCTTCGATTCTCCTGGAGAGGATCTCCAGGTGTTTCTGACGGTCCAGAAATGTGAAAAAGTCTTTATCTCCGGCTTCAACACCGCTGATGATCAGATCGCCTCCAGGGCGAACCCAGCGGAAGGCTTCTGGAAGGATCGACCGGAGGGGGAGGGGAAGAAGATTGGCAAGGAGGAGATCGAAGGATGACCGGATTGAAGCTTCGGTTCCGATCACGGTATGAAAGGAGGTTGAATTCAGAGATCCGTTCCGGCGGCACTCAAAGACTGAGTCCGGATCGATATCGACGGCAACAACCTGAAGAGCTCCCAGGGCGGCAGCCGCGATGCTCAGGATTCCGCTTCCACATCCAAGGTCCAGCACACGTCTTCCCTGTAAAGAGAGCTCGGACAGGAGCCGCAGAACGAGGCCGGTGGAAGCATGGTGCCCGGTACCGAACGCCGCACCCGGCTTCAGAAAGAGCGGTTTCAGGTGGGGTGGAGGGGGAAATCGTTCAGGATCGGGTGTCACATAGAAAGGCTCCAGGATCACGGGGGCCAGGGAGGCATTGAACACTGCGACCCAGTCTTGATTCCGATACAATTCGGTTTGGATTTCGAGCGATGGAAAATGGTCGGCAATCCGGGAGAGCAGGGATTCAACTCTATTCCTGTCCCCGGCAGGAAAGTAGGCAACCACACCGGAACCGGTTTCCTCCATTCCCAGACAGGATTCCGCATAGAGAAAACCCGTCAGGAGCTCGAGGTTCATCACTCTCCGAAACTCCACTCGGAAAAACTCAGTTGAAAAGTTCTTTAATACGGGCAAAGGGACTCCTGGGCCTCTCCAGGGACTCACCAAGCTCCTTCAAAATCTTACGCTCACTGGAAGAGAGTTTTTCCGGAATTCTGACCTTCATGTGAAGGAAGAAGTCGCCACGTCCATTTCCCTTTAACCGAGGCATGCCGGACCCCTTTAACCGGAGAATGGTTTCCGGCTGCGTTCCGGCAGGAACCTTGACCTTTCTCTGCCCGTCCATCGTATCGATCTCAATCTCTGCACCCAGGGATGCATCTACCATGCTGATCTGCAGTTCGGCGTGAAGATCGTCCCCCTCCCGGCGAAAATGGGGGTGAGGTTTCACACGAATAACAACGTAAAGGTCACCGGTCGGACCGCCATGAATTCCGCCCTCACCCTCGCCGCCAAGGCGGATAATGGTACCGTTGTCAACGCCGGGAGGCACTTTCACATTGATGGTGCGCTCCCGTTCAATGAGAGCCTTTCCCGAACAGTCTCTGCATGGATCCTGGTAGATCTGTCCGGCCCCCTGGCACTGGGGACAGGTCCGGGACAGCATAAAAAAGCCCTGCCGGTATTGCATCTGTCCCCGTCCACCGCATACGGAGCAGGATATAGGTTTTGACCCGGGTTCGTGACCCCGACCCCCACATCGGGAACAGGTTTCGTGTCGCGGAATCTTCAATTTGAGAGAGGTTCCTTCGAAGGATTCTTCAAAGGGGATCTCCACGTCGTATTGGATATCCTGTCCGCGTTGTGCACGGGGTTCGCCTCCTCTTCGGCGTCCTCCGAAAAGATCTCCGAAGCCAAAAAAATCCCCGAGAATATCAGCGAAATCTCCAAACACCGTTGGATCAAAATCCTGAAATCCCTGAGATCCCACGGCGCTATGCCCGAATCGATCATATTTTGACCGCTTTTCACTGTCAGAGAGGATACTGTAGGCTTCGGCCGCTTCCTTGAACTTCTCTTCGGCTTCCTTGTCTCCCTGGTTTCGGTCCGGATGGTATTTCAGGGCAAGCTTTCGATAGGCCTTCTTGATCTCCTCCAGGCTTGCCTCGCGGGACACCCCGAGAACTTCGTAGTAATCGCGCTTCATGAACCTGCTGGACCCTCCTCGCCTCCAGCGGGCTTATATAACATCACCTTGGTCAGGATCTGACCGACAATCCTCATTTTGTCAATGTGTTCATTCAGGGTTGCCCGGGAGTTGGCGGCCAGGTGGTCCCTGGAGTCTTTCAGAATCTCTTCGGTCTGCCTTCGCTCAGTCTCTTCCAACAGGTTTCCAAACTCACGAAATACACGATCGTTGGTGTAATAGAGGCCTTCAAGCCGATTTTGAAGTTCCCGGATTTCTCTCCGCAGCTGGTCTTCTTTCGCATGGGCAGTAGAATCGACGATGATCTTGTCAATCTGTTCCTGTGTCAGGCCGGAGGCGGGATTGATCTGAATGCTCTGCTCCGCACTGGTTGCCAGATCCTGAGCCGAAACCTGGACGATTCCGGATGCGTCAATGGCAAAAGTTACATCGATCTGGGGAACGCCGCGGGGAGCCTGAGGAATACCCACAAGCTGGAACTTCCCCAGGGATTTGTTATCTTTTGCCATTTCCCGTTCCCCCTGGAGAACGTGGATATCGACCACGGTCTGGTTGTCCGCTACGGTAGTGAATATCTGGTTTCGCTTGGTGGGAATCGTGGTATTGCGGGGAATAATCCGGGTAAAGAGGCCGCCATGGGTTTCAATGCCGAGACTCAGGGGAGTAACGTCCAGGAGAATGATGTCGGTGACATCTCCCTGGAGGACTCCGGCCTGAAGCGCTGCGCCAACAGCGACGACCTCATCCGGATTGATCTCTTTGCTGGGAGCCTTTCCAAAGATTTCCTGGACCAGGGACTGGACCTTGGGCATGCGGGTCTGTCCACCCACGAGGAGAACGACGTCGATGTCTTCCGAAGACAATCCCGCTTCCTGGAGGGCATCGACACATGGCATTCTTGTCCGATCGAGAATGTCAGCAACGAGGTTCTCAAAAAACTCTCTCGTAATTTCTTTCGTCAGGTGTTTGGGCCCATCTGCATCCATCGCGATAAAGGGCAGGTTGATCGTTGTGCTCGTCTCATAGGAGAGTTCGCATTTAGCCTTTTCGGAGGCTTCCTTGATACGCTGGAGTGCCATCTTGTCCAGACTCAGGTCGATTCCGGTTTCAGCCTGATAGGTTTCGATCAGATAGTTCATCAGACAGATATCCAGATCCTCTCCACCCAGGAATGTATCTCCGGAAGTCGATCGAACTTCGTATACACCTTCCCCGACGGTCAGGATCGACACATCGAAGGTTCCACCGCCCAGATCGTAAACGGCGACCGTTTTCGTACCTTTCTTTTCGACGCCATAGGCAAGACTGGCGGCGGTAGGTTCGTTGATGATGCGGAGAACCTCAAGACCGGCAAGCTTTCCGGCATCCTTCGTGGCCTGTCGCTGAGAATCGTCAAAGTGGGCCGGCACGGTGATGACGGCCTGCGTGATCTCTTCGCCAAGATAATCCTCCACGAACGACTTGATGTCCTGAAGGATAAAAGCGGAAATCTCTTCCGGAGAATAATCCCTGCTGTCGATGCGGACCCGGACGTCATTATTATCCGCCTGAACGATATTGTAGGGAGAAATCTTCCTTGCCTTTTCGATTTCAGGTGAATCGTACTTTCGTCCAATCAGACGTTTCACCGCATAGATGGTTCTTGAGGGATTCGTCAATGCCTGCCGCTTGGCAAGGTTTCCGACGAACCGGTCTCCGTCTTCGGTGAAGGCCACCATGGAGGGTGTGGTTCTTGCTCCCTCGCGGTTCGGAATTACTTTCGAATCTCCAACCTCGATAATGGCGGCACATGAGTTGGTTGTACCCAGATCAATCCCCAGCACTTTCGCCATTGGCTTCCCCTTTCTGGCCCGGAACGGGCATCAGGACCCTTACAAGTACGGGCCTCAGCAGACGATCATTCAACAGGTACCCCTTTTGAAACACCTCACCGATGGATGGTTCTTTTACATCACCCGACGGTTCTGAAGATACAGCTTCATGAACGTGGGGATCAAAGGCATCTCCCGGCTGAGTGATGATTTCCCGAACGCCCATTTTTTCAAGAAGATTGTCGATCTGTTTGAGGATCAACGTCACGCCTTCATGAAATGCCGCGACATCGGAACCCTCGGATTGAACCGCCCGGTGAAAATTGTCGACGATGGGTAAAAATTCACAGTAAAATGAAGTGAGTGCGAAACGTACCTGGTCCTCCCGGTCTCTCGCTGTGCGTTTCTTGAGGTTGTCCAATTCCGCAAGGGTCCGCAGGTACCGATCCTTCATCGTGTCCAGCTCCGCCTTTAATTCCGCACTGGAATCATTCGGAGAGTCGATGGACTCTGCCTTTCTTTCCTCGTCTTCTAATGAGAAATCATCCAGGCTTTCCCCGGTATCCTCGATGATGGTCACTTCGTCGTTGTTGTGCTTGTCATCCGTCATGGAGCTCCTCCTTTGAAGATGAGAGCTTTGTGTTTAAAACCTCCGCAGTCTCTTCGACCAGGGGGATGATACGTTCGTAGGCCATGGTTTTTTTGCCGATTACCCCGATGACACCGTGTCCTTCACGTTCTTTTCCATAGGAGGTGGCAATCAGGGAACAGGTGTTCTCTTCTGTGAACGGATCTTCAGAGCCGATAAAAATATGGGTTCGATCATCTTCAATGCATCGATTCAGAATGGACATGAGCTTGGTTCTGGAAGTGTTGGACACGTTGACTTCCTTGAGAATTCTCTGAGCTACTGGATCGTCCGGAATTCCCTCAACATGGATCTCTTCCCGGGAAGAGTTCATGAGGGAAAGCAGACGATCGGAAATTACAAGAGCACCCTGCAGTAAACTGCCGTCGCCAGATCTGGCTGTGCGTATCAGGGCGTGTAACTTTGAGCGAACCTGCCAGAGTGTCATGCCGGAATATTCAACCGTGAGATAGTTGGAAAAGGTTATCAGCTCTTCGCGAGTGAAACATTCTTCACAGGTGATGACTTTGTTCAGGATATTTCCCGATCGAGCCACCAGGACCGAGAGGATTCGATCTTCCCCGAGATGGATGAAGTTGATGCTTTTCAGGCGGATGTGACCAAAGTGGGGCGCGAGAACAACGCCCACGTGGTGAGTCAGCTTGGCCAGCATCCGGGGTGTATGTTGAATTACTTTGTCAACCTCTGCGTCCTTCATGTACAGGTGAGCGGGGATCAACGTGTCGGATCGGGCCGGGTTGCGAAGTAGGATTTCTTCCACATAGAATCGAAAACCCTTATCCGAAGGAAGTCGCCCCGCCGATCGGTGGGGCTGAAAGAGAAATCCCTGATCCGCAAGTTCCGCCAGAATGTTGCGAATTGTCGCGGAGCTCCAGGGACAATCCTTGAGTTTTGAAAGCGTTCGTGAGCCGACCGCTTCCCCGCTGGCAATATAATGACTGACGACCGCTCGAAGAATAATTTTCTCCCTTGCGGACAGGGTTTCACCGTTATCCATCAGCCCATTATAACATCAGGATCTGCCAGAACCTTCCCGAAATCCTCTCCCGCGTTGATCTTCATTGAAGTCATCCCGTCGGATGGGATACAATGAAGGGGAATCCAGATATACAGGGGGGAACGATGCATCACCATCTCAAGGCCGCGGACCCGGAAATTTTTGATGTCCTGATGCGGGAAACGGAACGCCAGCATGCGGGACTTGAACTGATCGCATCTGAAAATTTTGTGTCTGAAGCGGTCCTGGAAGCCATGGGGTCCGTTCTGACAAATAAGTATGCGGAAGGCTATCCCAAAAAACGGTATTACGGTGGTTGTGTTCATGTCGATGTAGCCGAAGATCTGGCCCGGGACCGTCTCATGACGCTGATGGGGGCCCCCCACGCCAACGTTCAGCCCCACTCGGGCACACAGGCAAATATGGCGGTGTATTTTGCTGTCATGGAGCCCGGCGATACGCTGATGTCCATGAGGCTGGACCACGGCGGCCACCTTTCTCATGGACACCCGGTTTCTTTCACGGGAAGGTTCTATAACGTAGTGCACTATGCCGTGGACGAGAAGACGGAAATCCTGGATTTTGATCTGATCCGCCGTCTGGCCGTAGAGCATAAACCGAAAGTTATCGTATGTGGATACAGTGCTTATCCGAGGACGATAGATTTTGGTGCTTTTCGGGCTATCGCTGACGAAGTTGGGGCCTACCTGGTTGCAGACATTGCCCATGTTGCCGGCCTGGTGGTTACCGGCAATCACCCCCATCCCCTGCCTCATGCGCACTTCGTAACCGGTACGACGCATAAGACGCTCCGGGGACCGCGGGGCGGGTTTATATGTGCCGCGGATGAGGAGCTCGGAAAGACCATTGACAAAGCTGTCTTCCCCGGTATGCAGGGGGGGCCGCTGATGCATGTCATAGCCGCCAAAGCTGTAGCCTTCCATGAAGACCTTCAGCCTGAATTCAAGCAATATAGCAAGCAGGTTATTGCCAATGCACGGAAGCTGGCCGAAACCCTTACGGATCAGGGAATCCGTCTTGTCTCTGGCGGCACGGATAACCATCTCATGCTGATCGATCTTCGGCCTCAGGGGCTGACCGGAAAAGAAGTGGAAAAATTTCTGGGTCAGGCGGAAATCACAGTAAACAAGAATACGATTCCTTATGACCCGCAAAAGCCTTTTGTCACCTCCGGCGTTCGGGTGGGTGTACCCGCGGTGACGACGCGCGGCATGGGGGAGAAAGAAATGGAAACGATCGGAAAGCTACTGGCAGAGGTGATTCATTCCAGGGGGGATGAAAGTGTGCTGGCCTCTGTGAGGAATCGGGTCGGTGAGCTTGTCGCAGCCTTTCCTCTCTATCGGGAACGGCGCGAAGCCCGCTGACTTCAGAGTATCCATGCCGGAAGCTCGTTTAATTGCCATTGACGGTCCCATCGGTGTAGGGAAAACCACGCTGGCCAGAAAATTTGCCCAGGCTCTGAAGGCCGTTGCCGTGCTTGAGCGGACCAACGACGGTCTGTTAAAAGATTTCTATGGGCAGAATCCCGGTTCCGATGTTGCCATTCAATTTGAATTTTTGTACAGTCGGATGGATCAGCAGAAGGAAATCAAAGCCCATCTTTCCCGGGGGAGATCCGTCGTAACCGATTACACGTTCCCGAAAAACCTGATCTTTGCAGGACTTAATCTCCGGGAGGAAATCAGGGATGTTTACCTGAAGTATTACAACCTTTTCTCCCCGAACGCAGCGAAACCGGATCTGGTCATCTTCCTGCAGGGTTCTCTCCCGTCCATTCTGAAGAGGATCCGCCGCAGAGGCAGACCCTTTGAAAAGAAGATCCGTCAAAATTACCTTCAGTCCGTAATCGACGAATATGGGAAGCATCTTTTTTCTGATCCCCCGGACCGGTTACTGATCATTAACACCGATGATATCAACGTTGCTGATGTGCGTGGCGACGTTGATGACCTGGTCAGGGTGGCCCTCGACACACCGCCTGGTGTAAACTATTACCATCCACCGGGATCCCTCCGGGACCCGGATGGACGCTGAATAGATCCAGTTTTACTCTTCAGGAGGCACTTATGAGCGATAAAGCCAAAGTGACCGTCCCCGCGTTTCGTCTGTCCAAGGGAAGCAGACGACTCTCCATGGTCACAGCCTATGACACGCCCTCTGCGCTTGCCTGCGATGGAGCGGGTATCGATGCAATCCTGGTCGGCGACAGCCTGGGTATGGTGATTCTGGGCCATCCAAGCACTCTCCCGGTGACCATGGAAGATATGGTCCACCATCTGCGGGCCGTGCGTAGCGGGGTGCACAGGGCTCTTCTTATTGCCGACATGCCCTACCTCTCCTATCATGTCAGTCTGGAGGATTCCATCCGCAATGCGGGAAGGATGGTACAGGAGGGAGGAGCGGAAGCTGTAAAAATTGAAGGTGGAAAGAAGAGAATCCCGGTAATTCGCGCCCTTCAGGATGCGGAAATTCCTGTCATGGGACACCTTGGGCTGACGCCGCAGTCTGTCCATGCTCTCGGAGGGTATCGTGTTCAGGGTCGGGAGCCCGGATCTGCCGCCCACTTTGTCGAAGCGGCCGTGGCTCTTCAGGATGCGGGAGTGTTCGCCATTGTTCTGGAAGGGATGCCCGATTCAGTTGCTGCCGAGATAACCCGTAACGTGAATATACCGACCATTGGGATCGGAGCCGGACCGCACTGTGATGGACAGGTCCTGGTCTTTCATGATCTTCTGGGCTGGGCTTACGGTCCTCTTCCAAAATTTGTTCGCCCCTATGCCGATCTGAAGACCATTCTCCACGAAGCGCTGGTATCCTATCGCCGGGATGTGGAGGAGGGTGTGTTTCCTTCAGGTGATGAATCCTACGGAGGTTAGTCCATGGAAATTGTACATAGTATTCAAAGAATGCAGGCTCTTGCCAGGAAGCTTAGACAGGAGGGACGAAAGGTAGCCTTTGTTCCCACCATGGGATATCTTCATGACGGCCATCTTTCCCTCGTACGAAGGGCCAAACAGGTGGCCGAAATTGTCGTTGTCAGTATCTTCGTCAATCCGACCCAATTTGGTCCGACAGAGGATTTCAGTCACTACCCGCGGGATCTCGTGCGGGATCTTGATATGCTGAAGGATCTTCAGGTTGACTATGTCTTTACTCCCGAAGCCGATGAAGTCTACCCCGAAAAATTCGACACAAAAATCACACTGCCCCGTCTCTCCTCCACCATGTGCGGTGCCTCAAGGCCGGGTCACTTCGACGGAGTGTCTGTCATTGTTTTGAAGCTCTTCAACATCGTTCTGCCGGACTTCGCCATCTTCGGGCAGAAAGATTACCAGCAGGCACTTATCATTCGGACTATGGTCCGGGATCTTAACATACCGGTGGAAATCATCGTCGGCCCGATTGTTCGAGAGAGCGATGGACTGGCGCTATCCTCCAGGAATACCTTTTTGTCCGACGCTGAGCGAAAGGCTGCTCTGGTTCTTTCAAAATCCCTCTTTCATGCGGAGAAATTGATCATGGAGGGGGAACGATCGGTCGAAAAAATTAAAGAGGACATGAAGGAGCTCTTTGAAAAGGAGCCACTCGTAAAGATAGATTATATTGACTTGGTCGATCCCGAGGATCTGGCCCCGTTGAAGCGCCTTAATTCTGACACCCTGATCGCCGTTGCGGCCCATGTCGGGAAGACGAGACTGATCGATAATGTTCTCGTTCAGACGGGAGGTGAATCATGATTCGCACGATGATGAAGGCAAAGCTTCATCGGGCCCGTGTGACGGAAGCCAACCTTGACTATATGGGCAGTATTTCTGTGCCCGGTGATCTGCTGGACCTGGCGGATATCCTTCCGAATGAAAGGGTGGAAGTCTATAACATCACCAATGGCTCCAGGCTCGCGACCTATGCTATTCCCGGTCCGACCGGTCAGATCACGATGAACGGGGCTGCCGCCCACCTGGCCAGGCCGGGCGATATGATTATCATCTGCTCCTATGTCATGGTGGAAGAGGAACGGGCCAGAAACTGGAAGTCAACCGTGATCCTGCTGGATGAAAATAATCACGTCCTTCGCCTGGAAAATCGCTGAAGGACCGGTATAGAGCGGTCAGGCCTGCAGCATTCGAACCGCACGAACACGCTCGATCCTCTCTGCGAGCACTTCGCGGGGTTTGTGGGAAAGTGCTTCAACCGTCGCAGGCAGTTCCTCCCATGCATGGGAAATGATGAGCAGGTCGCATCCGGCATCAAAGGAACGTTCCGCACGTTCCTGGATCGATCCTTCTCCGGATAAGGCACCCATTTCCAGATCATCGGAGATCAGGGCACCCTGGTAGCCCCATTTTCGGGGAAGGCTCAGGATGGGAGGAGACAGAGAGGCAGGACGACCCTGAGGGTCCAGTTCCGGGTAGCGCGCGTGGCTGACCATCATCCAGGGAACCATGGCATGCAGTTTACGAAAAGGGGAGAGGTGGTGATCCAGGTTTTTTCCAAAGGTGACCTCGGGAAGGGAGTGGTGCGTGTCCAGACGGCTGCCCCCCAGTCCAGGAAAATGCTTTAAGCAACATTGAATTCCGGCGCGGTCCATTCCTGCAATAAATGCCCCGGCCTTCAGGATGATGTCGTCCGGAGCCTCTCCAAGCAGTCGCCTTTCCAGACCCGATCCCGGCTGGGCCGGACCCAGGTCTACGGCGGGAGCAAAGTTGACATCGAACCCGAGATCCTTCAGGTCCTGTCCCCAGGAGTATGCCATGGTCTCGATTTCCCTGCTGGAAAGAGATGCATATTCTTCCGGGGAGGGCAGATTCCCCAGAAAGGAGGATAGTCGGTTTACCGGGCCGCCTTCGTGGTCGATGGCGACAAAGGGCTGGCCCGGCAGATTGTGAATTGCGGAGATCAGGGTCTTTAGATCGGCTCGGGTTCCGACATTGTGTGCAAAGAGGATGATGCCGGCAGGAGGGTACTGTTTCATCGTGTCAAAGGAGAGTCCTGGATCCTGTCCGATACCGACTACGATACAGGAGGAAGGAGTCGGAGGAGAAGGTTTCATCCGCGTCGAACCGCACTCCTGTGGAACTGGACAACCCGGTGCCTGTTCATGACAGGATCAGGCTTTCGATATCCTCTTCCGATGAGACAAAGAAACGTTGAATGCTATAGGCCAGGGGCTTTTTGCTGTCCATGGTCACTACAACAGCAGACATGCGGGGTCGTCCATTGGCCGGTTCAAACCGTCGAGGGGTCTGCATCAGGAACTTCTCGATAATGATATCTTTTTTAAATCCAATCACCCCATCGTAGGCTCCCACCATTCCGGCATCGGTGATGTAGGCGGTACCCCCGGGAAGAATCGTTTCATCGGCTGTGGGAATGTGCGTATGGGTTCCCAGAACGGCACTGACCCTTCCATCGACATAGTGGCCGAATGCGGTCTTTTCGCTTGTGGCCTCGGCATGAAAGTCGATGATGATCGGTCCGGTTCGGGAAAAGCGTTTGATCAGATCATCCGCCATCGCAAAGGGACAGGCCAGAGCATACATAAAGGTCCGTCCCATCAACTGCAGGACGGTGACTTTCTCTCCGCCGGGAAGATCCAGGGTGTAATGGTCATACCCGGGGTTTCCCTCCGGATAGTTTGCCGGACGGATAACCCTGGGAAAATGCTCCCAGCTGGAGACAAATTCTTTCTGATCAAAGAAATGACTCCCCGTCGTATAGACATCAATAGGAAGATCCTCGATCTCCTCCATGACGCGAAGATTCGGCCCCTTGCCGCCTGCAATATTCTCAATATTTACGATGGTCAGATTGCTTTTTACTTTTTTGACAAGGGGAGGCAGGTAGGTGAGAAGAAGCTGGCGGCCCGCGCGGCCCACGACGTCTCCGAGAAAAAGAAGAGTCAGCTTACTTGGCATAATCGACGGCCCGGGTTTCCCGGATGACCATAACCTTGATTTGGCCTGGATACTGGACTTCCTGTTCAATCCTCCTGGCCACGTCCTTGCTCAGCCACATGGCCTCCGCATCGTTGATCTTTGTGCTCTCGACGATAATTCTGAGCTCACGCCCGGCCTGGATGGCGTAGGCTTTGCTTACACCCTTGAAATCGTTGGCAATGCCTTCCAGCTTTTCCAGCCTTCGGACATAGGACTCCAGGGCCTCTCTCCGGGCTCCGGGTCGTGCGGCGGAAAGCGCATCGGCGATCGTAACCAGGACGGCTTCCACCGTTCGCGGTTCCACATCCCCATGGTGGCATTCCATGGCATGAATTACCGATTCCGACTCTCCGTATTTCCGGAGCATCTGTACGCCGAGTTCCAGGTGGGATCCCTCCATTTCCCTGTCGATGGCCTTTCCGATGTCATGGAGGAGTCCCGCGCGTCGCGCGACGTTGACGTCGGCCTTAATTTCAAGGGCCAGCCGGGCTGAAAGCTGAGCAACTTCCTTGGAGTGCTGAAGGACGCTCTGACCGTATGAAGTACGATATCGTAATCGTCCGAGATGTTTAATGATTTCTATGTGCAGATCGGGAATTCCCAGTTCGAAGGCCGCCGCCTCTCCCTCCTCCAGGATTCGGCTGTCGAGCTCAGCTCTTACTTTCTGCACGATTTCCTCAATCCGGGCAGGGTGGATACGACCATCGGTTATCAGGCGTTCGAGGGCCATGCGGGCCAGTTCGCGCCGCAGAGGGTCGAAGCAGGAAATGGTAACCGCTTCCGGCGTGTCGTCGATGATAAGATCCACGCCCGCAGCCATTTCCAGGGCGCGGATGTTGCGGCCTTCCCGCCCGATGATACGTCCCTTCATCTCGTCGGAAGGAAGGTCGACCACGGATACGGTCTGTTCCATGACGACATCGGATGCAATCCTCTGCATCGTGGATGCCAGAACATACTTGGCCTGATTGTTTGCCTGTTCCCGGGCCTCTTCCTCGATCCGTTTGACAATCTGGGCCGCATCCATGCGGGCATCCTGCTCCATGGATTTAATCAGATCCTTTTTCGCCTGATCCGCGGTAAGGCCGGCGACTTCCTCCAGCTTTCTCTGCTGCTCCTGGACCAGAGCCTCAGCGGCCTGGTTTTTTTCTTCAATCTTCTTTTCTTTCTGAGTTAGGCTCTGTTCCTGGTTCTTCAGGCGGTTCTCCGCCTGTTCCAACTGCTGTGTCCGACGATCCATCTTCTCTTCCCTCTGGTTCAGTCGGCGTTCAACCTGCTGGAGTTCCTTGCGCTGATCCCGGGATTGCCGCTCAAATTCCTGACGGGCCTGGTACACCTTATCCTTGGCCTCCAGTTCGGCCTCTTTGACTTTTCGTTGAGAATCTTTGGTTGCCTCGTCAATGATGCGTCGAGCGTCCTCACGGGCGGCCGTGAGCGTGTTGTTCTTTTTAACGTTCAGATAAAGAATAAAACAGATTGCAGCGCAAGCGAAACCGGCAATCGCAGCTAAGATAATATTGGTCATGGCTACATCCCCTTGGGTGGGGAAGGCAACATGAGGACAGCAAAGTCCCCCGCATGGGTCGTGTGGGTTTCGTCTCTGAACCTGGTCTCACCAGGTGGGTGTCACGTGGAGGGACCTTTAGTTCCTCCTGAAAGGAGAAATCACTGGTTCCCCCCAACAATGATTCCCAAAAGCAAAATGTTGGTTCAGGATCGCTATACCCATCACGAACCCCGCAGGGGAAAGGTTTCGTGTTTTGCAAAGAACCATGTCACGCACCCTCCTCAAGGGTACGTTTGAGCTTTTTTAACATCTCTTTGGCTCTGTCCTCGATGTTTCTTGAGTCACCTTCCTTAAAGTTTTTCAACTGAAAATATTCATCTGCAATGTTTAAAGCGGCCAGGACAGCAATTTTCTGTCCGTCCACGGTCGGAGCCACTTCAGCGACCTCTTTCATCTTTTCGTCAAGATAAGAAGCCAGCTTGTCCAGGTATTCCGGATCTTTATCGCTCTTGAGCCGATAAATCCTGTCAAATATCTCAACTTCCAGTATGTTGAGGTTCGCGTCCATAGGTCCACCCGTATCATATCACAACTGTCAAACCACAATCCCAAGACGGAAGGGAACATAAGTGGAATCTATGAGAGGGAAACCGATCCCTTTACAAACAGGTTCGGTCCCGATAAGATGGGTGCCCTATGGTTTCGGCTATATTCTCCCCGGGAGCATCCTGGGCCCTCACGAGGGATGAGGGCCGGAAATCCTTTCAGCTGAAGGCAAAGGGCCTTCCTCTGGTAGGAAACCCTGTTCTTCCCCGTACCCTTCCTTTTCTTGAATCCGCTCTCGAGGAACTCAGGATCCCGGCGGGTCCGAAAACATCTTCCACGTGGCATGCCGTAGGAAGCGGAGAATTGACAATATCCACGACCTTTGAAGGCTCGCAGCTTCATCCCTATACCCCTTTTCTTCCCTGTCTGGCGCTGGCCGATCTGCTCAACCTGCCCGTTTCCTCGACGTACCATGGAATACTACGGTACGGACCCGTCGGAATTCCCCGGGAAGAACTCATCATGCCTTCCCTGGCAACGGTTCCCCTGCAAAGCCAATCACTGCACGAAGGTCTGTCGGAGGCAGTGAAGGTGCTTCAGGAATCTGACGAAGAATGGGATGCCGATCTTCTGGTCGGATACCCTGATGGGAGAAATCTGGACCAGGATACTGTGGCCAAGCTGGCTCGTGATCTCTTCTATCTACCCGGAATGCGGGGCGTGGAAAAGATCCTCTCCGGCGACAAGCACGGTCTTGTGATCACCCTGGATCCCGTTCATGGGGTGGCGCCTGCTCTACCGCTTCTTACCTGTGGTCTCCTTGCCCGGACCTTTCTCGTCTTTCACAATCTTTCAGCCTGAAAATTAAGATCCCGGCGCCATTTCCCCGGTCAGTCAATGAAGGGTCGGGGTGGAGCTTCATGCCTCCGGTGCTTCTCCAAACCACCTTTGTGTGCGAAGGCAGATCCTGACCAGCCAGAGCATGACAGGAACTTCAATCAATACGCCCACAACCGTAGCCAGCGCGGCTCCGCTGGAAAGGCCAAAGAGCATTACGGCCGTTGCAATCGCCACTTCAAAGTGATTGGAGGCGCCGATCATGGCGGTGGGAGCCGCATCCTCATATCTCAACTTCAACAGTTTCGCCAGTCCGTACCCGAGCCAGAAGATCAGATTCGTCTGGAGGAAGAGAGGAACGGCGATCCAGAGGATTGTAAGCGGGTTGGAGAGAATAACCTCACCCTTGAAGGAAAAAAGCAGAACCAGGGTAATCAGGAGCGAAGTGATCGTGATCGGAGTAAGAAGGTGCAGGAACTTTTCCCTGAACCATACCTCTCCTCGGAAGCGGAGGATCGCCCTCCGGGAAAGATATCCGGCGAGAAGGGGAAGGGCCACGTAAATACCGATGGACAGAAGAAGAGCCTGCCAGGGTACGGGCAGCCTCCCGACTCCCAGGAGAAAACCGCCAAGAGGGCCGTAAAGAACCAGCATGGTCAATGAATTGATGGCTACCATGACCAGAGTGTGTCCGTCATTTCCCTTTGCCAGGAAGCCCCATACGAGAACCATCGCTGTACAGGGAGCAATTCCGAGAAGAATACATCCGGCCAGATAACTTCTCCAGAGGGGGACTTCAAGCATTTTAACGCCTCCGGAAAGTACGACCTTTCCTACTCCGTGCATGGCACCCACGGGAAGATCAAGGCCCAGCGGAAGTTTCACCAGATCCAGGGCATCGGTGCCGATGAGACCCCGAAAAAGAAAGCCCAGAAAGAGGATTGAAATCGCATACATGGTAAACGGCTTAACGACCCAGTTGATCACGAGGGTCAATCCCACGGGTTTGGCGTTTTTTCCGGCCTTAAGAACTTCGGCAAAATCAATTTTTACCATGATCGGGTACATCATGAAAAAGAGGCAGATGGCAATGGGAATCGAGACTACGGGAGCTTCGCCCACATAGAGAGCCTGACTGTCAAGCCAGGTTGCAATTCCCGGAGCGAATTTTCCCAATACGATGCCTGCTCCGATGCAGATACCTACCCAGAGGGAGAGATAGCGCTCAAAGCCACTGAGGCCCCCGGGTTTCTTTGTGATACAGGCCTTGGGCTCCATGTTCAGGGCTCCTTTATTCACAGAGTTTTTCAGCTGAAATGATGAAGCTTGTCACAAAATCAGACGGTTTTGTCCCTTCGGGGAGGCGTGCCGCAATTTCCCGGTAGAGGGGATCCGACCAGTCGGCCATCCGGTCCATATAATCCGAGGAAGTTTCAAGTGAGGTAATGACAAGTCCGGCCTCTTCCGCCATCGAGCGTGTTTCCTCCACGAGTACGGCACCCGCGATGCATCCCACAAGAGCCCGGACTGAATTCTGAACGGACTCGGGCAGGGGACGCAGGAGGGCCAGATCCGATACGGAGACCCGACCGCCGGGACGGAGGACACGGGCGATTTCCCGCCATACCTGGGGTTTGTCCGGGGAAAGATTAATAACGCAGTTGGAGATCACGACGTCGATGGTTCCATCGGCCACCGGAAGATGTTCGATTTCTCCCAGCCGAAACTCCACGGTGTCCAGACCCGTGGATTGGCGAAAGATATCTGCATTTCTTCGTGCCTTTTCCACCATATCCGGTGTCATGTCTACTCCGATGGCACATCCCTTGGGTCCGACTTTGCGGGCAGCGACGAAGACATCGAATCCTCCGCCCGATCCCAGATCCAGAACCGTTTCACCCGGATGAAGACCCGCTATGGCTGTGGGATTCCCGCAAGACAAACCCATGTTGGCTCCATCGGGAAGCCCGGACAATTCTTCCTGACTGTAACCGACGGCCGTTGCCACCGTGTCGGCGGTTGGACCCTCGCAGCATGAGCTTGAGCCGCAACAGGATTGACCTTCGCGGGCAATCCTGCCGTACGCTTCCCGGACGGTGCTCTTAACATTGTCTTTTGAATTTGGTGGTGTTTTGCAATTCATGAGTGTTTCCTTTCGAACGGAAGTTCCAGAGTTGTCGGGAGGGTTTCGACAAAGGCCCGGATTTCATCGCGGACTCGCCGAAAGTGAACTAGCGCCTCTTCCTCGGTTCGCGCATTGCGGGAAAGATAGGGTGGATCGTCGAAACCAGCATGAAGAATTTCTGTCCTGCCGGGAAAACGAGGGCAGGTTTCATGAGCATGGGCACACAAAGTGATGACACGGTCGAATTCGAGAGCAGGCAAATCGGACAGGGTCTTCGAAATCTGGCTGCGGATGTCCACTCCGGCTTCGGCCATGACCTTCACTGCGAGTGGATGAAGACCGGCCTTCAGGATGCCCGCAGAAAAGGGTTCAATTTGATCGCCAAGAAGGTGGCGAACCCACCCTTCGGCCATCTGGGACCGGCATGAATTCCCGGTGCAGAGAAAGAGGATTCGAAACCTGTTATCCCCGGGCACAGGTTGTCATCCTCATTCGCTGTAAGTCTTTTTCAATCACAGGATGGCGGGTAAAGCACTGTTTCAGGCAATCCTGCAGGCCGGATGCCAGTTGATTCGTCGGTTGAACCAGCCTGTAGTGCATCCACGTTCCCTCCCGGCGGGCTTCCACGATCCCTGAAGCGCGCATAACAGAGAGATGCCGGGAAACTTTAAAATCCGGTTCACCCAGAGCCTGTGCCAGAAAGCAGACGCAGGTCTCTCCCTGCAGGGCCAGAAGAACGGCCAGGCGGAGCCGCGTGGGATCTCCAAGTGTCTTAAAGAGATTGGCTTCTTCCTGCATGAAACGCTCCTCTAAATATGCATATCTGCACAGATATGCATATAATAGGGCGGATGTAATGAAATGTCAAGTGGCTTGTGGAACTTATCCTGTCGGATAGACTCTATACTCAATCAGTGAGGAGAACTCAGAAGAACCTCTTTTTTCGCGCGTGGCCATCGTTTAATCTGGTACTCCCGTTGCATCGCCGTCCGGCGATCAGAGAAAACCTCACGGTAGACCAGGATAACGGGGCGTCGGCCGGCAGTGTATTTCGCCCCTTTCCCTTCATTGTGAGCGGACAGGCGTTTCTCCAGATCCGCTGTATACCCCGTATACAGGGACCCGTCGGAACACCTTACAATATAGACGATCCAGGACATGGGGTCATGATACGACAATTCAATGAGGATAAATCCCGCGCAAAGCAGAAACCAATCCAAATCTGGTAATGATCCCGTAGAAATTATTTCAATTTCACCTTGACTGTGCCTGTACCCGAATAGGGGAAGTTCTCATTGCAGGAAGGTGTGGAGGCGGAAAGGATGATTGTATCGTCCGCCTTAAGCCCGAAGAGGGACAGGGGAAGAACCATCCGCATCGTGTCGGTATCCTGCAGTTGAATCCAGTTGGGCTCTTCCCAGCCTTCTCCCACTTTGAATTCCCATTTCGGGTAGAGTCCTTCCGGAAGTTCCATGTAATCGTCCATCTTCTGAACATCGGCCATCAAAACCGGTTTGTTGATCCAGGTTCCATCCTCCGTCTGTCCAACTGACGTTTCTACTTCGTCGGCATCGATGCTGTACTCCGATCCGCCCTGACCAGGGGCAAACATCTCGTCCTTCTCCATGCCGGTTTTCGGATTGGCATCCACGTCCAGGTAAAAGGTGACATCCGGGCTCCAGGTCTTTGCTCCGGTCTCGAAGCCCCCCAGGAGCGTGTGGATCTTGACGGGGTAGGTGACGGTCAGGACGAGGTTGTCCCCATCACGGACTGCGGAAAAGGTCATCGTTCCCTTTTTCTTCGGGTTTTTGCAATCAAAGGTCACGGTGTCTCCGCCCGCCATGGCAAACGATCCCAGCAGCCAGCAGGCAAGCCCCAGAAAAACCAGCAGGGAAACAGCAACGGAATTGCGTCTCATGGTTCCTCCTTACATTGTAATTTCGACTCCAGCCTGCCAGGAGTATACGCCTCTTTCAGCAAGATTGTCGAGAGAAGAAGTCTTAGCGTGAGTGTCCATTGTGACCAATTCAGGGAGAAAGTGCTCAGTGAAATTTCGGCAGGTAATGAAACATAGATTCAAGAAAGAAATTATCTCAATGACGGGGAAACATCGAATGTTCAATCGAAGATTATAACTGCGAGTTAATCTGTTACACTAAGGGCAATATGCCGTATTATCCTTCCCAAATCGTGTACGCAGGCCTTATGACCACAGACAGGAAAAATCAAGCGGAGAAGTTTTTTCAAAAGGTCAGTACACTGTGACGACGAGTATGCACTTCAGCTATTACGGACCGGGGGGAGGTGTCCAGACCTTTACCAGCAAGCGTCCGTCCGTCACGATCGGTTCCGCGGTTGAATGTGATCTGGTACTGGAAGGCCTTTCTGATCTGCATTGCAGGGTGTACCTGAGCGAACAAGGATATTATGCGCTGGATAACGCCGGGGATCTTTGCATCAACAATATCCCGGGATCCGGATATCTCAAGAACAATGACGCTGTAACAATGGGACCCTACGCGTTCCGGTTTAACCTGATTGAGAGACCCGAACCGGAAAAGAGAGAAAGGCCTGACATAAAAGCGGATCCGGTTGTGCGGCCTCAGGGGCTGAGCCATCGTCCAGGGCTTGCTCTTGTTCTTGCATTTCTCATCCCTGGATGGGGTCAGGCTTACAATGGACAGCCGGTTAAGGCTCTCTTTCTTATGCTCCTCAGCATACTTGTCATCCCCTGGATTTACAGTATCGTCGATGCTCATAAAAGGGCAAAACGGATCATGGAAAGTGGGGGAAGACGGGGACGTGGAGGATGGCTCTGGATCACCCTTCACGCATGGTTGGCCGTCAATGTGGCAATGTTCACCATGATCTCACTCACGGTGGCCGGGGTGATTCAATGACAGAGCGAAAATCGCCCTGGAATCTGGGCTGTTTTGGCGTCTTCTGGATCTTCCTGCTGATTGTTTTTTCGGCAATGGAAATCGGAGGTCTTCTCTGGTTACAGCCCGTCTGGTTTGAATCTATCGCCTTCTGGAGGCCCGCGCCCTATCCGCCGGAGCCAATATTTCTGCCGGCTTCGGACAGTGATTACGAATTCACGGCAGAAGCGAATCGACAGACAGTGGAACATCGTGTTGATTTGTGGGAGGAATATGCAAGGCAAGTTCATGTGGATCCCAGGCAGAACACGGAAGTGGAAACCATTGAAGGAACAAAAATTGAATTTGTGGCTGGCTCTCTTGATCAAGCACAAAATGTTACCGTGACCCCCGTTGTTCGGGTTCCTCAAGAAATGGTAGGACCCGGCGGGATTCCCATAGGCCCCCTGCATGATATTCGGATTGGATCCGCCACGACGTACCGTTTTCATCGTCCGGTCCGCATCTCCATCCCCTTTCAGCCCGACACGATCCCTCCCGAATTTGAGAATCATCAGCTAGCCATCGGAACCTGGGAGGATGACCGGTGGGTTCCACTTCCGTCCCGTGTAGACCATGAACGACGTACGATTTCCGCAGACCTGCCCCATGCGAGTATTGAAGGAATCATCGTGATCACCGGAGTCACGGTTGGTGGAATCGGTGTGAAATTCACAGAGACGGGCCGAGCCATTTACGAACAGCTTCGCCATAAACTACCCTCAACCTACAAGACAGATAATTTCGCGATCCATTACGACACGAGTGCCGGCCTGGGCGTTCCTCCTGATGCTGAATATCCCCTTTCCGGAGGGCGTGCTCCAGGACCCCATCCACTCTATGTCGTTGACATCGGCCGTTATCTTGAGGAGGCCCGGTCGTCCCTGCCCAGAGTCAAAATGAACGTCAGTGCGGTTTCACTGTATCGGTGGGACGTGTTTCTTGTCCCGCTGAGTGATTTTGGAGCTTCCGACCTTGGGGGACCCGTGATGCTGGATAACGATTTCCAGGCAAACGGAGAATTCATGCCCAACCTGGATTCCCTTATTCGCTCCACGTGCATCCATGAGCTTATCCACGTTGCACAGGATGACTATTTCAATACCTTCAATGCCGGAGCCGCACGCTGGTGGCTGGAAAGTACGGCGGAATACCTTGCCTGCCGCCTGATGAAACTGGAGAATCGAAAGACACATGATGACGGATACTACGTTTCGCGGGAGACGGCCCTCCTGAGCCGTCCCTTTGATCTTTCGGAAGGCCTTCAGCCCTACGCTTATGCGTCCTTTTTTCACTGGCTGGACAACCATGGATTGAATTCCATCAATATCATCAGGGCAGTCAATGATAGCGGGGATGCCTCCCTGGGATCACTCGACCGGGCAATCCGTCAATCTGGTGGGGAATCATTATCCGCATTATTTATGGATTTTGCCATTGATTTCTACCATAACAACCTCTGGTCGGGCTCCATCGTTCCACTGCCCGCCGTCGCATCGTCGCTTGGAAAAGCGGACGCGTTTAACTCTCTTGTGCGGTCGGGCAAGGGTTCCGGTCGGATCTATACGTACAGCGAGCGCAGTGTTCCATTGACACACCTGTCTGCGACCTATTTCAATTTTCAGGCAGAAGGTTTGAAGCCAAAACGGGGTGCCAAGCTCGTGATTCATTTTCCATCAGGTGGAGAATCCTCCGCATGGCCCTTCGCCCTGACCGGGCAGATGTACGGGCCGGGTGGGTATCCCCTTCCCGGTTCACCGGACGTCATGTTGCCTATTATGATCGATGAACCCGGCGAAAACAGCTTTGTCAGCCGTCGCATTGCCTCACCGGCCGGCATTCCTGACGACATCAACCAGGTTTCCCTGATCCTGGGAAATACATCGCCTGACAGGGACGCCGGTTCCGTCGTTGTGCGTCGTTGGCTTCTCATGCCTCCTGAAATGGTAACCAGCGTAAAACTACCTGAGGGGAAAGGATATAAGGTGAACTGGCAGACCTCGGATCTGAAAACTCGCGGCGGCGACAAGGCATTCAAGGGTTACAACGTGTACCGGAGAAAGAAGGGTGAGACAAAATTTCCGAAAACACCTCTCAATGAAGATCCAATCACAGATGAACATTATGATGATCATCCGGATGACAGAGAAGATTACGTGTACACGGTTTCAGTTGTCGATATCCTGGACCATGAAAGCCTTCTGGCTCCTATAGAGGATCGGGATCCGTTCCAGGGCGAATGGGATGGGAAATTCATTTTTGTCAAAGGGGAAATTGCCGGGCCGATCCTTGAGGCCTTTGATGGATGGAATCAGAAGAAAGAACAGAAATTGCAGACCAGAATACAAAATGCCCGGACTCCTGAGCAGCGATCGACAGCGCAAAAGAAGCTTCAGGCCTGGCATGAAACCTCCATCGAATGGAGGAGTAAGTTGCAGGAGCTTGTTGACAAGCTGGAGAAGATTCTCCGTCTTGGCATCCCCATAAGCGTGAAGATCCAATTGATTGATGGGAAATATTATATTGTTGCTTCAAAAGTTTTTTACAAGGCCCTCGATGAAAAGGATCAGGAATTAACCGAGATGGTTCGAAACGGGGAACGAACACTGGCCTTAAAGGAGCAGCCCGAGAATGCTCCTCCTCTGGTGCTTCAGCTTTTCCGTGAAAACGAAATTAATCAACTTTATGAAGGAACATATAAAAGCCCGGAAGTAACCATACCCTACACATTCCGCATTACCCTGAAGAGACGAGCTGAATCCGTGCCTGAATGATGCATCTTGTGACCAGATCTTCTGACACGGCGGTCATTCAGTGATTTGGGGGACAGATCATTGAAACAGAAACATGTAGTTTGCGTTTGTGTATGCACCTCCGCACATCATGACTGAAAAGATCACACCACGACGGTTCTGAGGTCCCGTTCGTGCAGCTCCTCCATGGTCAGAATGTTTCCCAATACGCACCTCCGGTCATGTTCACGCAGCTCTTCCGCCTGGACTATTCTCTCCTTGTACTTGTAACATTTCACGGCGTATCGCTCCCCGGAAAGATCCTATTTCAGCATTTCAAGGCTGTCGTCAAATGTTTCAATTTTCTCCACATTCACCGTCGGGATACCGCAGAGATAGTCGATCTGTCTTGAGGGGGACGTTTCATTTCCACCCGGGAGAGGAGGATCATCTCGTTCAGGATCGACTCAACCCGGGCTCCGGAAATTCTGGCGGCATGCTGGACATATGGAACCGTCGCCGCGTATTCCCATTCGGGTCTTTGTTCAGGGTCCTTTTTCGGGATGGGCATGATGTACCTCCCGTTTCTGAAGGAGCTCAGAAGTCTGCATCTCAACGATTCGCCATGCATCGAGGTATTACGCAGTGTATGGTACTCTCAACGGTAAGCCGTCATCGGAATGAACATTGACCCGGGTGGAGCACTCCTTGCCAGGTCGGTCTGTCCTTCGGGCTGGGAAAGGTTGAACCGGATGCGGGAACTTCTGCTGAGCGCGCAGGCAGGAGACACAAAGGCCTTTGAGACCGTAATGCAATCCTTTGAAGTCAGGATCATCCGGTTCGCCTGGAGGCAATTGGGAGATCGGGATGAAGCCCTGGATGCGTCTCAGGAAATCTTTCTCCGGCTCTACCGTTATCTTCACCGCATTGACCCCGACAGGGATCCAGGGCCCTGGATCTTTTCCATCGCTGTGAATGTATGCCGAACGAGTGCCAGAAAACGGGGCCGGCACAGATTGGAGCCCATCACCGAATCGATGGAGGAGGGGGATGCCCTTGTGTCTATGGACGCCCTGCCCTATGACCGAATGGGTCAGATGGAAATGGTGCGGGAGGGATTAGCAGAGCTCACACCCAAAGAGCGTGAAGCGATTCTTTTGCGGGATGTGGAAGGTTTTTCCACCCGTGTTGTGGCCACGATTCTTCGTTCTTCAGAAGGCACGGTTCGATCCCATATCAGCCGTGCGCGGCTGAAACTGAAGGCGTTCCGAGACGAGTACTCCAGGAGGCGTGTATGAACTGTGTTGAGTTCGAACAGCGTATCGCCCTTTACGTGGGGGGAGACCTTCCGGACCAGGAGATGAAAGAGGTAGAAGCCCATCTGGCGATGTGTGAATCCTGCCGGGCTCTGGAGGCCTCCCTGAGAGCAACACAGGATATGTTTCTTGATGCGGCGGGTCGGGAACCTTCAATCGACATGGTACAGTCTGTACATCGTCGCGTGATGGGGAAGATCTATGAGCAAACGGCAGATTCCGGGAGTCCCTATCGATGGATCGGGTGGGCGAGGCAACGCTGGGTATGGGCGGCAGCCGCGATCCTGATTCTCGCCTCTCTAATCCTGTTGCGGGCCAGCTCCAAAAGAATGACAACCCCTGAAGGATCGTATGAGTCTGCCAAAACTCATTCCACTGAGGCTTCATCCCGCCAGCCGGAAGGTGCTCTGCCCCTCCAGATCACGGAAATGGAACCGCCCCCCGATACTCCCTCGACCCAGGGCGCGCATCTGTCCGGGAAAGCCGGATCCCGGCCTTCCTTCTGCCTTGTGCTTTCCCGTCGGGGGAAAAGCCGCAATCAGGACACCCCGGAGGATCGACACCCCACAATGAAGCAATTTCAGAATCAAATGGCAGGACTGAAGCCTGCGGTCCTTCCAACCGATGAGGAGGACGTCCATAAAGACCAGGCCGTCCGGATGTTCACCGAAAATGAAAACGTCGTTATTTACTGGCTGATATCAGCCGACAAGGAGGATACTCATGAACATGAAACCGTTTAACAACAGGAACAGATTCGGATTCAACCATTGGAGCATCATGATGATGCTTCTCTTCCTGGCATGTGTTCCCCTGACTGCCAGGGGAAATCCGAAACCCGCACAGGCGTCGCCGGTGGATGGCGCTTCGGAGGAATGGATTACAAAGATTGTTGAATTACAGTACGCGGACCCTGTTGACCTTGCGGAAATGATATCCGCAGTAGGTGTGCGGGCCATTCCCAACCAGAAGTTCAATGCGATTTCTCTTACCGGGACCCCTGCGGCGGTCCAGGCCGCGGAACAGCTCATTCGTCGTTTCGATGTCCTTCCGGAAGAAACGTTGAATATTGAGACCCGCGCCTATCTGCTCATCGCATCGGAGAAAGCAGTCAAAAACGGCACGTTGCCCACGGAAGTCAGTGATGTCGTGGATGAACTGAAGAAAATCTTTCCTTATAAAGGCTATTCTATTCTCGATACTCTCCTTATCCGGAGCCGGGACGGGGAAAATGCAAGTCTGAACGGCATCCTGTCGGGAAGAGAAGTTCTGAAGGAAGTGATGGCGGACCGGGAAATCCTTCAAAGTCCGCAGTACGATCTTCAATTCCGGGCTCGTGTACGCCAGTCGGGTCAGACGGTAGTCCTTACCTATGACAACCTTCACCTGGAGGTCCTTATGGTCGTCGGGGAGACCGGGGCGGATGGACATACGGCGAAAAATACCAGCAATGCCAAGATCAATACGGACATCGATGTCCGGGAAGGGCAGAAAGCCGTTGTGGGTAAGGCGAATATCGAAGGGGGAAATAACGCTCTGATATTTATCCTCTCTCCATCCATTATTCGCAATGAGAATACTGGCCTGGAATTCATTTCCGAGGGCGAGGACGATCGGGTCACGCTGCACCTTGTGGATGTTCCCCTCATGACTCTTCTGGAGACGATTGCCGAAGTGACCGGACGGGAATTGGAATTTCATGGAACAGCATCGGAGGATACCGTGACGTTGGAATTGAAGGATGCTTCGCTGATTGATGTCATGAATAATGTCGCCAAGGTTTTTGGTCTGAATTACGAGCTAAAAGGGAACAAGCTTATCGTGAATCAGTAGCCTTTCTCCTTAGTACCATTAGCAAAACTTACTCCGGGGTGAAAACCCCGGTTTTTTTTGGTTACTGCGAAACTTACCCTTGCTGATCGTCTGGGGAATTTACGCAAGTAGGTCCCAGATAGATAAACCCTGGAGCGCGATTCCCTCTAAAAAAGCAACATGAGTTCGCTCCCTGGGGGACACGTAGCAAGTACATGTCCCGTCTGGGTTATCCGTACGACTCCACCAGAGGAAGATATTCTGCCCTGATTTCAAAATTCGGACCAGGGTTGCGGGTTTGATATCAAACTTATATTGAATGGTTTTAAGCCTGCCTGCCGAAAACCGTATAGATAAGGTAGGCCGTATAGCCGATATAGCACGCCAGCAACACTGCACCCTCCATGCGGTTGATACGTCCCGGTCCCCGGAACCCGTAGCCGATTATGAACAGGGAGAGGGTCAGGGCAGCCATAACAGGTATGTCTCTATTGAAAACCTCCGGCCCTGCGGCTAGTGGATTTATTATTCCAGCCAAGCCGATTACGGCCAGCGTGTTAAATAGATTAGAGCCCAGAATGTTTCCAAGAGCAATATCATGCTCTCCTTTGTGTGCTGCGATCACTGATGACGCCAATTCCGGAAGCGAGGTGCCGATTGCGACAACAGTAAGGCCAATAATGAGATCACTTACGCCAAATTCGTGCGCAATCTTAACAGCGCTCCAGACCAGAACGCGGGAACTGATGATTAACAGAATCAGGCCCATCGCCATCGAGAGTGCGGCCCGACGAATGGATAAGTGGTGTATTGTCAGCTTCTCTTCTACCTCACTGCTCAGCGTGTCTTCCCTTTTCCTGGATCCCTGCCAGATGGTCCATGCTATCAAACCTGCAAAAATTGCGAGTAGAGTCCCTGCATCGTGTCTGGTGATTCTTCCGTCCCATAACTGCCAGGCCGCCACGGCAGTGACTAAGGATAGTATGGGGAGTTCCTTCCGCAGTACTTGCGAATGAACGGCTATGGGGCATAAAAGCGCGGTTAGTCCAAGGATCAGTGCGATGTTGGCAATATTGGATCCATAAGCGTTGCCAATTGCAATGCCAGGATTGGCATTGAAGGCCGCCAGTGCTGATACCACCATCTCCGGGGCGGATGTGCCGAACCCGACAATTACCATTCCGATTAATAGTGGGGGAATTCCAAAATGGTGAGCTGCGGAAGCGGAACCTTCCACAAATCGGTCAGCACTCCAAACGAGTAGAGCTAACCCTGATGCAAGAGTGAGTAAAGCTAAAGTCATACAGAGAACATATTCCTTAATTTTAGTGTGGAAAATTATACTCCTGTAATTAATTCATCGCCAACACCCCAGGTCGCAACATTCAGGCAGATAGCCAGCTACGGTTTACACTTGCTTCCGCATCGAGACGAAGGATGGTGGAGGCGGGGGGAATTGATCCGATCCTGCGCTCCCGAGATGTCTGCGTAGCATCTCGGCTGAGCAAAGGATGGTCGCGCGCAGCAAGGCCAACATCCCCCGTATCCTACTTCTGAGGACGATTCCCCCCAAGAAAACAACCTCCCCATGTCAGAGGAGGTCAAATACAGCAAGTTAGTTGGGGAAGTTGGTGGAGGCTAAGCAACACGTTCCGCAACTTTTTCCTCAGCCAAGCATCGGGCACAATTATATCATTGGAGGTTTGAGTATGGGTGTTTTGAGTTCTTCTCACATCGAGAACCGATTGATCAGTTTTGTATTAACCTTCTACTTTCAACATTTTGGTGATCTGCTCGGGGGTGTAGCGCTTTCTACTCATATCTGCTCTCCTTTCTTCCTCTTCTATGTTACGATAAACACGATGGGCTCAAGAACACTAACGAAGTACCGGATCAATTATTTTGGAGCAGGTGATTAGCACATAGTTGACAGATAAATTCTCTTTGGAGGAGAAAATGCATATTTTTCCCGAAGAAACTACGGGACACTGGTGGTGTTTTTCTCTAACCAACTTTGCTGAATGTGTATTCATGTTATTTCGATTGAGCATATCAAAGCTTCGTAAAACAGAAAATTCTTATACCGATGGAGATACGAATAATAAAACACTGCTTTCAATGCTTGCACTAACAGTAATACTAATCTCCGCACCCCTTTTTCCCCAAGAATGCATGGCTCCATTGGTTGAGTACCCATTACCCGAGCCATATTCGGATGATCTTATGTCTGGTTGTATTGTAGAAGGACCCTACGCCTATTTACTGTCCAGATATCATGGTCTATTGATTCTGGATATAGATAATCCTACCAATCCCATAGTGGTTTCTGACGCTTCTAATGTTACGCAAACGACGTGCAGCCCCTACACGATGCAATATAATGATATCTGTTTGAACGATAACATTTTATATATAACTTATTTCTGCAACCTGTATCGAGAATTTGCCACGGGGATTGTGGCTGTGGATGTCTCCAATCCTTACGAGCCGGAGTTAGTAGGCTCAACTCTTGAGATATTGCCTGTCTGGTTCGAGGATTTAGAAGTTTTCGGAGACTATCTTTATGTAACAATGGAAGAAACGACAACTTACTTCGATCTAAGGATTTATGATATTTCCGCTCCATCAAACATAGTAATGGTCAATATGCTCTCAGATGTCGGCCCTTCGATGACTAGATCGGGATCCTTGCTTGTGACTGATTCACCGGATAACACGATCAATTTCTACGATTTGAGTGAACCTGTCAATCCAAATTTGATCACTACCTATAGCATGAATGAAATTTTTGATTTGGAAATAGAGCATGGCAGATTGTATGTATCACAGCCTGCTGGTTTTGTTACAATTATAGATATATCTGATGTAGATCAGCCTGTCTATTGTTCAACAATTATTTTGTCCAATAGAGGTTCTCGCATGACAGTCCGTAATGACAAGATATTTGTGCAGGAGTATGACGCCTCAACTTTTGAATCAGAAGTCAAAGGATTTGATGTCTCCGACAAATCTACGCCTGAATTCCTTGCAAGCTATCACATCATTAATAGATTGGGAGGCATTGCTGCAAATAATTCTCAGGTGTATATTGCCTCCCAAGGTACACTCACGATCTTAAATGCAGCTGATTGTGGGCAATCGGAATTGTACATTCCTGCCGCTGCATCAAAACAGGGTGCGAAAGATACCAATTGGAAAACAGATCTTGTTCTGCATAATCCAACGGATGTTAGCTTTACCGCGCACCTCACATTTTTGGAAGCGGGTCAAGATAACAACTCTCAGACATCGCTTGAAATTTCACTGCCAGTTTCTTCATCAACAAAATATACAGATATCCTTCAAAGCCTCTTTGGAGTATCCAATGCGGTAGGAGGAATCAAAATAGTGAGTCCAATAAAACCAACAATCATATCCCGAACGTATAACGATCAGGAAGAAGAGGGGACGTATGGGCAGAGTATTCCGGCCCTATCGAAACACTCAGCCGTCACATCTTTCATATCTCAAAGAATAGTTGCACTAATTCAAAATGAGCGCTATCGATCAAATCTAATTTTATTGAACATTTCTACCACTGCTGCGGACTTGAATATTGAACTCTATAACGGGACCGGCGCATTCATTGGCTCATTTTCACAGCACTTATTACCTTTGGAATATCACCAGATTGACCAATTCTACGCACCTTATATTGATGTCCCTCTAGATGACGGTTTCATTATTATTTCGATGTTATCACCTGCCGCTATGGTTATCGCTATTGCTTCAGTCGTCGACAATCTGACTGGAGACGCAACAACAATATTATCTCAAAATTAAATGTCAAGAAGGAGACCAGGATGAGAATTAGAAGAATACATTGGGTACTGTTTCAGAAATAGTGAGTCAAATTGTGGGTTATGATCCGCCGTGAGAAAATCCCAACTTGAGTGGCGGATAATAAGACCAGCATTGAAAAAAGATTCTCTTTGAAGGGGAATATACTGATGAGGGAGAAAATGACGGTTCTGGGAACAAAAAGACAACTGATTTAATTATAGGAGTATTCTCGATAGAACAAGCTGCTTGAAGCAGTAGTTTGCCGCTTATTATGTTCACTTCTTGATCACTTCAAATAGTGTTGTTAATGTAACTTGGTGGAGCTGAGGGGAGTTGATCCGATCCTGCGCTCCCGAGATGTCTGCGAAGCATCTCGGTGGAGCAAAGGATGGTCGAACGTAGTGAGACCAAACCCTCGAAGCCTATCCCAGGAGGCCCGACGACCCCAAAATGAAAGCTCCCAAACATGGGAGCGATAGGACAGAAGTTATTGAGTTGAGGTAGTTCAGTGGAGGGGACGACGACTTACCGCAAATCAGTCTCAAAGCCCGCGCTCCTCGTAACTCCTTGAGAATAAACGACGAAGTCATCTTGCACAACCACTTCCCGACAACCCGACCAGAGAAACGATTTTCTCCCCTGATTTCCCGGCACCGGACGAGGGTGACGGGTTTGCAGTAAAACCGGATACCTGGCGTCGAGCCGCAACAACTTCGAATCCGGTTTTCGGACGCCGGTTCGGTTCCCAAAACGGGAATCGAATTGCCGCCCGGATAGGCTTACTGCAGCCCATACTTTTTCTTGAAATCCCCAATCCAGTCTTCGTGTCCGCCCGATTCTTGTATGGCCTCAACAACCATTTGAATGGTCAATCTGCCAACTCGATGACGTAGGTTCTGCGGGATCGCCTCATAAAGAAACGGCCACAACCCGCCGTGCGCCATCCCATCATCCGTTGACCTCAAAAAAGCCGGGTTCCTTGCATCGTGCAGCAATATGAATGACCCTTGCTTGGCAAAGGCAAACATCGCCTCACGAAAAAATTGGTAGTAGTTCGCAAACGGACAGATTGCCCCTTTGACAATAGCCGCCTCAGAAAAACCAAGTTCATCCAAGCGCTGCCAATATTTCCTGCCGATATGGTGCAAGTAACATTCGCCAAGCCTGTCTGGATATGGATTCCGACCCTCGCAATCACCGCCAGCAAAAACGGAGCAACCACCAAACTCTCGTTCCACCAGTTTTGCTTCAATAAAGAGGCTGTTGCATGAGCCTGACAGAATGATGTCGATTGAAGTGGGCTGGCCATTGTCTTCGTTAAAGACTGATCGGTCGTCGTGTTCAAAAACCGCCTCGACGTCCCCTCCTGGCCATTCGACACCGAGCCTTTCAATCGCAATCTTCAACGGTCCGAGATCGTTGCGCACAATCAGGGGGCCAATCAGATTGAAGGCCATCGCCTGACTGCTTAGTCCGTGATGCAGGTATTTGTGCAGAGGGAACGAATCCTCGCCGAGATGTCTCTCCTGTTCTTGGCGGATGTAATCCGCGACATCTTCACAAATGAGGTTCATGGGCCAAAGATCATGACGTGCGAGACAGTACCCCATCCTGGGATGGGTTTCGCATCCTCGCTCGCTGAACCATTGTTCCGCAGCCTTACGCAGAGATGCCTCGAAACTCTTGTATCGTGTGTAAGGCCAAGTTCTGGCCAATTGCCGACTATTGGTGTTTTTCATGAAAGCGGTCCTTGCTTGCCAATCAGCCTTTCAATCAGTTCCAAAGCATCCACCGGCCAGAAGCACTCGGGTCGCGGGCGGTTGACGCCGGGATGTCCAGCCTTGGGGCGGCAGTTCAGTACCTGGGCGACCCACTGGGCGGGTATGGCGTCCAGGCCGTACACCGCGCCAAGTAGCGCCCCACAAATGGCTGCGTTTGTATCGGTGTCGCCACCCCGCATGACCGTATCGACGACGCCCGCTTCAAAGCTCGGGGCATTGAGCAGTTGCCACAGGGCATTTCTGAACGCGATCAACACCCAGCCCTGTTGCTGGACGTAGTCAGCAGGTGGAGCTTCGGCGGCTCCTTGGATAGTGTCCATAAGAGCCGGGTCGACTGCCAGGTCGGCAGCCCACTGTTTGATATTCTTGTAGAGCTTCCCGGCCTCGCAGCCCGAGGCAATGGCGTGGGCAATCGCCATGGTAAAAAGCGAGTTCGCCTGAAGGCACACCGGATTTGGATGCGTCAGGGCGGCGTCCTGCTTGGCCCAGTCGCACACAGTTTCCAATGGGTAGTTGGCTCCGAAGATGCCCAAGGGGCTGATCCGCATCATGGCCCCGTTGGCCTGACTGTCGGGGTTCGGACATCCTCGCAATCCAGTGGCGATGGTCATACCGCAGTCAAAGGGATCGGAGTCGAGCCAGAATTGATATGCCTGAAGCGCGGCATTGGGATCATAGGCTCCACGCTCTATCAGCATCCGGGCCAGCAGCAGCGCCATCTCCGAGTCATCGGTCGGCTGACCGGCAATGGTGTTCCATGTGCCGCCATCGGCCAGTTCCCGCACGCCTTCCGGGTAGCTGCGGCGGATCTCCTCCGGCGACTGGAACTCGACCAGGCTGCCAAGGGCGTCTCCGGCAAGCTGGCCAATTAGGCAGCCTTGGGCACGGACCAAAGTTGTGGAGTTCTCGTCTGGGTACACCGTCATCATGATTCGTCCAATATGACTGTACGGATAACTCTTTCTATGTCCTGAGAGGATATCCCTCCACGCGCTGATTCGCTCGTGACGATCAGTGTACCGTTTTCACCCTCTCCTTCTTCATGCGGCAGGATGCCGTTATCTTTATACCAATTGAGCTTCTCTTCCCAGCGCCTACGATAACTCGGAACATGCAGCATGCCGCAGTGTTCCCAATAAAATGTTCTGCCCGATTCGATATCCTCAATAGTGAAATCGGGATATTTTGTGGCGCTGCCGATGGTCAAAGGATGCTCGTACATGTACTCGACCTTCAAGGCGGAAAGTCTGTCAGCGATGATCACTTCAGACTTTGACCGAACCATTTCACCGCGTGCTGTTCTGTGGATCAGATTTTCTTCGAAGAATCGTCCGTCAATATAAATCGGAGATGGCGCTTCAAAAAGATTTGTCAGTCTGCGGGCCGTCTCGGACCTGTCGTCTGACGAATACTTGCGCAGATCGCCTCTGGCTCCTTGATGCAGAATAACCACTCGATTCTTCTGCCGAGTCAGGGCCGTGTAGAGCAGCTCCCTGGAAAGCAGGCGACACGGATTTGGCATAACCAGAATAACGGTGCCAAACTCGCTGCCTTGAGACTTATGCACGGTGAGCGCATAAGCCAACTCCAACACCGGATTTGCTTCTTCACCGAAATCCTTAGCCGTAAAGTCGTATTTGAAATTCGGCTGGGAGGAGAATTCAACCTCGAGTTTCCAACGCAGATCTGGCAGACCCTTTTTCCAAAAAAAACCGACGGCCATCCCGATCTCGCCGTTTGCAATGTATGGATTGTCCTTTTCCGGATAGACCTTCCGGTGGCGGTTCCATGGCATTTTAGGATCGGTATTCGCCAAGTTGATAACCTTGTCGCCATAGACTATCTCTTCTGGTCCCATCGGCTTGGGGTATTTCCGCCATCTGGCGACTCTGGATGCATCGATTAACTCTTGCCTGAACTGTTTGTGAATTAAACGATTGATGTCGGGAACGCCGTGCGCCCCTGAACGAACGGGTGAAAGTATTTGCCAGCCCTCGGACTGTTCGGCTGAACCGAAGTTAAAAAATCGCATCCCATTCCAGTCTTTCCCGCCCAAGGACTCGTCAAACTTCAGAATGTCATCCGGGCCATCAAGACCAAGTTCATCAACGAGAACGGAAACCAGATTCTCCCTAAGTTCGTCCGAGGAATCCCACTGAACAAAGCGGACATGCTTGCTCTTTCCGGATTTGACGACTTTGTCGAAAACATCGTCCTCACCCGGAGCAATCGGCGATCCGCTGAACCATTCAGCGAGCTGCAAATCTTCGCGTTCTTCACCGGCCTGTCGTCTGCGAATGGTGAGCTCTGCGTATCCAGGGGCGACTCGTGGAAATTTTTCCATAATCCCGTCGGGAGCGAGATGCTTGATTACATCAACAAACGGGCGGCCTGCGCCAATCGGGGGAAGCTGTCTGGGATCGCCAATCAGAATCAAACGATGAACACCCTTGAGTGCCTGAATAAGTGCAGCCAACATCTCCTCAGTCAGCATTGAGGCTTCATCGACTATGACTGTTCGAGCCCCGGCCTCGGCAGATTTTTCCGATAACTTGTAGCGACCTGTGGAGCCATCATATCGGTCGGGGCTGAGGAACTGAGCAACAGTGAATCCCTTCAAATTGAGGTCGCTGGTGGATTGCTCCATTCGGACACGCGCTTTCCCGGTTGGAGCCAGAAGCAGAATGTCACCTTGCGATATCTGTGGATGAGAACACAGCACTGACAGAAGAGTGGTTTTCCCTGTCCCCGCAGGTCCGATAAGAACGCTGAGGCGGGATTCGGCAAGTTCCTTAAGTGCCGCCGTCTTTTCTTCACGAGCCTTTTCCTCGAGTTCATCGGAACTACCCACACCGTGAACATCAAGATGACTGTCGAGAAGGGTCTTCCAATCGGCCTCAACAACCAATCGTTTGCCTTTGACACGTTTTTGGATGGCGGAGCGAATCACATCTCCCATTTCGGCTAAACGGGCAAGCTGCAACGCAGGATTACCATCTGCCAGAGGCGTTTCAACTATGGTTTCCTCAAACTGGTCCTTTGCGACATTGATCAAATCACCGTCGACTTCGCACCCTGGCTTGATATCCAGGTTCCGAATCGCGAGCACAACCTGGTCCTGGGGCATCAGAGAATTGCCAGCGATAGCCGCATCCTCCAGGGTTTTGACACTGAGGGCACGCACACGGCGGGCGTCTGTTCCTGCGTCCAAAGCGGTTGGCTCGGGCAAAGGGTGTATCTCCCGGATGGTCTCGTCAGGGAAAACACCACGGTCAACGGTCCAGACACTTATTGGCGTCGATGTCAGCCTGGTCGTCTCATAAAGCAAGTAGGGATTGGTCAATATGGACAGATCCGAGCAGTCGATATTCGCCTTTTTCCGTTCCTCCTGGACATATATAGTCGTCGCCTGTTCTCTGCTGATTTCAAATCGGCTTATCAGTTTCAGGAGATTGCGGCGCTCTTCGGGAAGACGGCTCCATTTCGTTTGAATGGTCGTCCCGATCCCTTTGGCCAGATCTTTAGGCAGGTGCTTTTGTGGGTCTCGGAGAACTTGGTCGACCATGGGCCAAGGATCGACATTCTCTCCGACATTGTCAGAAATCTGTCGAGCGATAAACGTCCCGAGGTCAATGCCAAAAGCGCAAAGCGCCGACGCGAGCCCTGGGCACGGCCCTCTGGCCGTCCATAGCTCTCCGACTCGTTGGTCAATCCAGGTCAAGCACTTTGCCCATGGCCCAGGCAAAACTCCAATAGCTTTCCTGAGAGATTCCGCGCAGGACAGCAAAGAAGCGATTGCTGCGTCATGGGTTACAAGCTGCGAAGCGTGTGAAAATTCAAGAAGCCGGTCATCTGGTGAAAATGCGGCGATAGACGCAGGGTCAAAGTCGGGATTGTCAGCAGCCAGTTCCAGTGCCGCATGATAAGGCAACAAGAAGCCATCTTTGAAATCGGGCCTTATGGAATGCTGCACCATGCGCTCCCAAAGCATGGACCGCAGCTTTCCTTTCAGATCCTTGGTCGAATATTGGTATTCAACTCCTAGGGACACATGCAAAACCCGACCTACGCCGACCAGGATTCTCCTAGCCCCGGCGTCTTCGACAAACGGAACCTGCTTGGCGTAAAAAAAACAGAGTGATTCCTCTGGTTTGATGTGATCACAAAAGCAATCTGAGAGGGCCTTCTGGTTCTCTATGGCTTGTATCCACTGTGTGGGGAATCCTAATTCCGGCTCCCGCTCCGACCGCACATCCAAACCATATGTTTCGCCGAGTTCATCCATCGATTCCCGCAACATCCAAGCGAATGGGACCGCAGGAGCGGAATAGGCGGGATGGCGTAAATCGGTAGGAGCGAAGTGTCCGTGACTCCCCTCGGATGTGTGCTTGTACGGGTGGTTGGCGACCCTCGTGTATTCGAATGGCGACATGAACGCGACCCGCTCAGCCACGCAACAAGGCCATTTTTCTTGAGGCAAGTCCGCAAGCGATTGACCGGCGACCGCTTCCTCGGCGATATCGTTTCTCTCCTGCCCAATCCGTTTGAGCTTGAGGCAAGCCCCGTTAAGGCGTGGATTGGCACAGACTCGTCCATCCCATCCGGAATCGTGCCAAGGCACGCGAATAGATATGTGCTTTTTCGGATACTTCATGATCCCCCCAGAGTCATTCCGCCTCATCCATAATGACCTTCAAATCGTGAAGGTGTGTCTCTACGAAACGGATGCTGGTTTGCTCGTCACCGAACGATATTGGAAGCTCATAATCCTCCGCATTGACAATCTCTTCCCTTAGCTCGGCCATTACCTCGTCGTCGGTTTTTACAAATTCATCGTATTTGGCGGCGCACAGGGGGCAAAGAGCCAGATACTGAGCTTCATGCTCCTTCGGCAGATACTTTCTGGAGAGCACTTCCTTTTTCTCGAAGTAGTGGGCTCCATCGCGCTTCCGGAAGGGCATCTCCTCTTTGCATATCTGGCAGACCATTTGGTCGGCCTCGTTCGTGTATTGGTTTCGGAGCCATGTGATCGGATCAATGGCTCCGTTGGTGGTTCGAACACTTCTTTCGCGTTTCTCGTATTCCTTATCGGGCGCGTCGGTTAGTTGCTCGCCAAGACGCTCTTGACGTCGTTCCGGGTTGGCCACTGGTCTGGTTGGAAACGTTGGGCGTTCCTTGCGGGCAGCCAAGGCGGCTTTCAATTGCTCGACCTCGTCACGATGGTTTTTCAGGAACTCGATGTCCTCAAGGCTAACTCCGAGTTCTGTCGCGTGTTCACGTTTCCGCTCATCCTCGCTCTGTTCAGCACCCTCGACTATCCCAAGACTTTCAGTAAGCTCAGTCGCGCCCAAGAACTCGTCTAAGAGTTGGTCTGTCGTTATCTCGCCCGGCTTTTCAAGTGAATCATCTTTTGTAGGGACCCATTTTGAGTTTTTCAGCCGAACAAGGATCATGGAACTGAAATATTTGCTCTGCGAGCTGTAATAAAACCACTGATACCTGGCTTTGAAAAAGCGTGCGTCCAACTCCAAATAGTCCCGCAGAAATCCCCACAACACGGATGCGGAGCTTTTTTGTTCTTCAAAATCTATGATTTCTTGGATGGCTTCCAGAAACTGCTCAAGCCCGTCCAAATCGTAATTTTCTATAGTTTCTGATCGAGTTGAATATTCCCTTTCTCCATAGGGCAAGCCTTCAGATGTCGGCAATTTTCGTGGCAGACGGGAAACTCCAAGATCATGCCAGACATCGATGTCTACATCAGACGATGTGTACTCATCATGCAGGAACCACACTTCTTGAACACCAGAAAAATACCGTAGCAGCTCTGCTGTGTTGAGATAGATCTCTGTGGGCTTTTTGAATACAGTGTCTCCGGTTGAATTGGTGGCCTTCAGAAATGGCGTTCGCCTTGCCGCCTGGATCACCTTTCTTTTTCCGGCTTCCGAGTCTGAGCCCATGGCGCGAACAATCTTTTGTATATCCGCCTGATGTTCGGAGTCTGGAACCGAGTCTCCGTCGGTTTTGGCGTATTTGGGCAGAACCCTTTCCACGATATCGTCAAAAACATCGGGTTCTGAGAGTCCCAACCGTTTGAGGAATGTACGAGCCTGATCATCGGTGACGATTGACCGGCTCACAACTGGAAAAGCGGTTTCCTCTGGTGGAGGCATAAAAGCGTTGGGAGTGGTACCGTCCGGCTTGAAAGGGGCTTCCTGGCTGCCATTGGCAAGACGAAGAATAGGCTTCGAGCGCAGAACACCGCCAGGATCACGTTCCCAACGAGGCGCTCTCCAAAGCGCCTCCTGGCCGGATAAATACCCATAAAAATCAACAAACCATTCATCGGGCTGGACAGACAAAAAGGAGTGACTGATTCTTCGGGCTAACCCGTCCGGAGTCACTTCCTCCACGTCAAGTTCGCTAATCAAGTAGGAGCGGAGGTCAGGCGTTCGGTCCTGGGTAATTTCCCCGGCAAGCCATTTTATTGTGGCTGTGGACTGAAACAACTGACCAAGCTGCACCTGGCCCAGTAGTTTTCTGAGGTCAGCACCGCGAGCGAGTTTGGCGTTCCCGGCGGACACGAATGAACCGTCATCGGCCGGGAGGAGTTCTTCTTTGATCAACGTGTTCCGAACCGACTCGACGATGGGATAAAACATGCTGTCGTCTGGAAAATCCTCGGTTCTAATCGGAAGCGCCTCGAGGAAGGATACCGAGAGCAGGCCAAGATCCTTTATCTCAGACAGAATGTCTCCGATGAGATCAGCAGTTTCTTTTACCAGCGTCTCATTCCAGTCGTCGTCTTTTGGGATGTTGTCGCGAGATGGTGTTGTCCTGTATGGCCCTTGAATGAGGAATCCGAACCTTGTGGCCTTCTCTGTGGGAAAATAAACAACCAGGGGAGAATCCTTAACTTTGACTATACGTTCGGGATTCTTTCCGGCCTTGTCTTCTGCCTCCAGCCGGAAGCTGACCTCAACACGCACAGTTTCCGAATTCCCCGGTACGGGTACCGGTCGTTCAAAAATGAGCCAGTTTTCCTCCTCGTCCTTGCCGTTGTTTTGACCGATGACGCTGACTTGTCGGGCGGGTCCTCGGGCAATTTCCTCGCGCAGATACACCCCGCCTTTTGAGGTTGGCAGCTTGTACTCAATCTCGTTGATTTTCCGGAGGAACAACAGCGTTCTGGCGCTCAGGTTGCGGAGGCGTGCGCCGATTTCTTTGCATGCGGTCTCTGGCGATATTTCCGCAGTGTTAAAGGGGAAGACAAAAAGCGTGGTCCAGGAGTTACCGGCTGGCTTGGAGGTCACCGCGTAAGGGCGCACGTAGTTCTCTATCCTGAAGCCTTCTCCGCCGGAGTGGACTTCCGGAGTAGCCGTGTAGGCGTAGACCGACTTGAAACCGATCCCGAACTTTCCAATTTGCGTCAGATCTTCGGTTTTGGTTCCTTCTCCGACACCGCACACCCCTCTGACATCCCGCTCATTGAAAAGACGGCCGTCATGGGTAACTTCCAGCCTGTCGTCGAAAAGGCTGAAGAGTATTCGGGTAGCGCCCGCATCCTCCGCATTCTGAAGAAGCTCGAAAACGAAATGGGTTCGATCTGTGTACAGTCGGCCCAGAAAGGACAGGTGGCGTGTCCCTTGACCGTACTCACGGATATTGTCCTCTCGTATCCTGTCGTAGTCAGTCGGCATTGGCGCTTCCCCCGGAAACATGAATTACACCATACGCGACCGGACCGGCGACGATATCCGCTCTCTCCAAAGCGATGTCCAGCTCTTGGATTCGCCTTGCGTAGTCCGCCTCTGCGGCGGCGATTTGCGACCGACGCATTTTTTGTATCTTCTCGTTGGTCGCTTGGCTGAGCTGTTCTTCAAGAAGAGCGATCCGCGCTCGGTGACTGGTGGATAGGCTCTCCCGCCGGTATTCGGCCAGTTCCTGGGTCTTTTGCCGGTGGCTACTTCTGGCATCGTTCCACAAGCTGTAGTGCTGGGCGTCCAAGTCGTCCCAAACTGAAGCGCCAAGGCCGTCTGGCATAGCGCCAGGACAATCCGCCGCACTCTCCAAAAGGCGACCAAGATGCTCGGTCACCATGGCGTTCGAGGCGATAGGCTTAAGCACCAAGTCCTCCCTGATGCCGTGAAAGCGCCACTGGTAAATGGCGAATTCGTAGCGCCCAATAGGTATCTCGTTCGACACTACCTCCAGATTGGTTATGACCCGTTGTTTGGTATCAAATGACAGGGCCGCCTGTTTGACCAATGGATGGAGGGGCATGATGAAGGCGGCCTCGGGATGCTGCATGGCGCAATCAGACTCGAAGGTGATGGCCAAATGCTGGCTCCCGCCCTTGAGCCAATTTTCCCATTCGCGGTAAGCAGAAGTGTTCTGCCTGGGGAGCTGCTGAAAATCCCTTAAAAGGTGGCCACGGGATTCCTGGGCCAGGCGGAGGGTCTTGAGCGGCTTTTCGCCCAGAATAAATTCCTGGTCTTTACCGCACACGCGCTGCAGGTAAAGGGTCACCACCCTGCGGAGAGAAGCCGGTGATAGCCAGAAACTCGCCGCGTCGGCAATTTCGCGGTTCATCTGCTCTTGGGGAAGGCGAATGCCAAACAGCTCCGCCTGCTTCTGCTCCAGCTCTTCCTGCTCCTGGATGAGCCGGATTTTGTTGTCGGATAGTTGCTGGAGCTTCCCATTGCGCTCCTCCTCACTCAGCTCGTAGTTCTCCGCGATGTTTTTGATCTCACGAGTGATTTCACCGAGTATTTCCTCGCTCCCTCCGAGGGCATTATTGAAGACCCCGATGCGCACCAGGCACCGCTCGTAGATATCCGCATCCACGGTTCCCGGCGTGATCAAGTTGACGATGGCGACGCTCTCGCTCTTCTGCCCATTTCTGTCGATACGGCCGATGCGCTGTTCTACCCGCATGGGATTCCAGGGAAGATCATAGTTAACGATGCAGTCGCAGAACTGATAATCGAGACCTTCGCAGCCGATTTCGGAAAACAGCAACAGGTCGAGACAGTCCTCATCCTCCTTCAGCTTCTCAAAACGGGCGCGAAGGGACACCCGATCCTCATCCGGCGTTCCCCCATGGACCAACCCGACGCGAAAACCGTCCTTGCTGAGATGGTCGAAGAGATAGCTCAGGGTATGCCGGAAGCTGCTGAACAGCATGACCTTGTTGTTCGGGAGGCTTTGCTTGTCGCGGATGATGTTGCGTAAAGCTTCGAGTTTGGGGTCGCCTGCCTCAAGGGTACGAGCCGCCTTCAGCAGATTCTGGATTTGGCTTTGGATGGGAATGATGGCCTCGTCCTCGGGGACGCCGGTGTCATCCGCTTCTTCCCAGGACAGTTCATCGAGATGGCGATTGAGGATCTCCTCAAGAAAGGGGGAAAGACCAAAGAGGCAACTGGCCGCCTGTCGCCTGATGGTGGTCATCATGAACTTCACGTTGACCCCATTGTGAATCTGGCTGAATATTTCAGCCTGGATTCTCAAAAGTTCGTCATGCAAATTCTGCTGAGCCGGAGTGAATGGCACGACGACCGTCTCGGGCTTCCTGACCGTGAAATTCCCAATGTCGCGGCGGCGGGTTCTGTTGATGATACCGGCGAAGGTGTGCATCCCCTCCGTGTCGGAGATCATCTTTATGCGTTCCTCGTGTGTTACCCCGCCCCTCAAGAGTTCAGAGCGGACCCGACCAAAATCCGGATTGTGCCTGAGTATGGCCTGGCCCCAGGGCGTGGACGCCGCCTGATCGAGAGCTTCCATCGCCAGGTTTTGCCATTCCGGCGTTTGAGACCGCATCGCCGACACCGCCTGATTGATAGACGGGTTCGGCTCAGCCATGTGCGAGAAACTCTCCTGGTCGATGATGAGATCGGGACGGAGCGTATTTAAGAGAACAAAGAGATCGTTGCTACCGAGCTGGATCGGGGTGGCCGTCAAGAAAACTACGGCTTCCGCATGATCGCAGAAAAACTTCACGGCTTTATGGCTGAATGTATCCTGGTTTCGGATGTGGTGAGCCTCATCGACAATAACCAGATCGAAGCGGGGTGGTGGATCAAGGTCGAGGATGCCTTTTTTCCGCTTCCTCTTTCCTTCGGGAGCCGAGCCGTACAGAAGCGATTCATCGAATAGGGAGTACGGTACGATGCTTTTCTGGTGTTGATCCGGCCAGACACCATCCAGATCCATCTCGTTGATGCAATACCGCAAGGTGGCACCATCAAGATGGGTAAAGCGCTCTTCGAAGCGTTTCATCTCGTTCAGCCATTTTTTCTCAGTCACCAGCGGGCGCGGGCAGACAATGAGCACTGAGCGTATCTCACGCCGCGCTTGGAGCTCGCGCAGGATGAGACCAGCTTCAATGGTTTTACCTACACCAACGCCGTCGGCAATGAGCAAGCGTGGACGATCCGACCGGATAAAGCGCAACACCGGTCTGAACTGATACGGGATGAAGTCGACACGAGCGGCGTTGAGTGAGTAGAGGGTGGATAGCCCCGGATACTTTATCTGTAGCGCGGTGAGATAGGCATGGAATTGGTCGCAGGGTAAGGCGTTTTCCTTTTCCTCACGCTGGTCTTCGGCTTGTAATTGCGATGCGTAAAACGTCTGGGTTGTCCCGTCTATGAAGACCTTGAATCGGTTCTCAGGCTTTCCAGCCAGCACGGCGACCACAGCGCCACGGCTTGATGGGTTTGATTTGGCGAAGACGATTTGCCCGGGTTCGAATTCGGCCGCATCGTTTTTCCTTTCCGGAGGCGCGGAGGGTGTCTCTGCGCTTGGGTCAGGTTGCGGCTGGGTCTCCGACGCGAGAAGGGCCGCCTTTGTTTTCCGTAAATCTTGAATCAACTTGTCATCCGCGCCGATAACAACCGCAAAACGCTGGAGGGTGTCCAGATCCCTGTATATGTCGTCAACGGGGAAGCCCTCTGTGTCCGCATGCGCCCAGTGATTACGGACCGTTTGCATTTCTTTGACGAAGTGACGGGCTTCGGAGGTCAGATCCAGGCTGTTGGAAATCTGATACCAGTTCTGGTCCAGCACCCGAAGAAGTCCAGCGAGGTCAAGGCCACCCAGTGACGTGATGTTGCGTTGCTCCAAGCGTCTTTTTTGCTGAAACGACAGGGTGTTTACGACCGCTTTGTTCCACCAGTCGTCAAACAGCGGCGGTAATACTTTTTCTAGAAATACGGCGAGCTGCCCGGCTACGTCGCTAAGATGCTTCGCAACCGCTCCGTGAACCAAGGCTTTCTCATTCATATTTCGACCCGCCTCCTGTTGAGAACACTTAAATCACATACTCCATCAGGCTTACAATTCATGCCGACTCTCCTCCATTCTCATATCGCCCCCTCAATTTGCTTCTCATGGTCGACAGAGCACCGCGTTCAAAGAACGGCAAGTCGATGGTGTCGCATACCGAACTGCAATACTGCTCGGCAAAGAGCTGCAGGTGAGCGGCGTCACGGGCCACGTCCGGATCGGATGGCAGATACTGGAGAAGCGCGTCGCTGATAAGCATCACAAACTTGCTTCTCGCCCGGGTCAGCGTCACATTGAATCGTCGTGGGCTTAGGATGAACGCATCTTCAGACGCAACAAAATCCCGGTCGGCCACCACATAACTGGAAAGGATCAGGTCGCGCTCCTGCCCCTGGAACCGGTCTACAGTGTCCACAAATGGAGGCGGGTCCATCGTCATACCGGCTGCGTCCACGAGCAGATTTCTGATGGATGCCATCTGGGCTCGGTGGGGAGTCACAATGCCGATTTTCTGCGTCCAAAACTCCTGGGCGCTTACTCCAGACTGTTGGGCGTCGACCAGCTTCTTGTACAAAAGGGTCAAAGCGGAAACGATCTGCGCCTCAAAAGGGTTCGATAACGTATAGGTGTTGGCGGAATAGCTGATCACCACCACAGGGCAAGCTGGGTCAAGAATGCGGAGAAACTCGTCGGACCATGGCAACTGTTCAGGCCAGTCGGCTGGTCTTCCATCAATATTGATGGCGAGATCCAGCTTTCTCTCGGGGAAGAACGCCTCGTATTCGTTCTTATAAAAACGCTTACAGGGCCATGCGGAAATTTCCACGTTGGTCCGGTAGTTGTGTTTAAGCTGCACCGGGGTGATGCCGTGGGTCTCCTTCATGTAAGAGAAAATGCAGTCAAACAGCCCTTGAACGCTATCCTTCATCTGGAAGCCGTAGATCGGCCCAAGCTGCCGGTCGTCACCTGCAAGGACAACATGCCCATCAGACTTCAAAAGCAGAAAGTAGGCCGCAGCCGCAGCAACCTGAACCTGTGATGCCTCGTCGATCATCAGAAGATCAAACCATTCGGCTGTCGGCTCGCTATCCTGGTGGTCTTTCTCGGCAAGTCGGCCAAGTTGTTGCCAGGTACCCCCCACGATGATGATGCCGGGATCGTCGCCTTTCAGGGCATTCACAAAGCCCTGAGCCCTTGCAGAGGTCCTCGGCATATCTTCGATCTGATCACTCAAGGGGGGTGCGGAGGAGTCGCTCCTCACCCTTGTGACACGAACTGGGCAAACTAACGCTCCGACCGTGGCCGTCCGCCTGTTGATCAGTTCCAGGACTTCGTTGAGGACGTTATCGATAGCGTTGTAGTTGCTGGACCCGATACCGACACGCAGCGGAGTTCCCGCCTCGGCGTAATGTTCAATCCACCCAAGAATAGTCCCGGCCAAAACCGTGGTCTTTCCTGTACCCGGCGGCCCCCAAAGCAAAGAAATCCTGTTTCCGAATGCATCGTGAAAAAGGGATTCCTGCTTTTCGTTAAAGGCATCCTTCAGATATGGTGTTACCTTCGCGTACAACTGGTTGGTGTCGGCGAATGTTTTTCCTGCTGCCAGCGAGCCGGGGGTATACATCAGGCTATGGGCTGGTTCGGTCATTTTTGTCGGTCTCTTAGCCATTGCCTTACCTCCGCTTCCTGGCACGTTTGATCGGTGCTGCCTTGCCGCCGACAGACCTCAATGCTTTTTCTATCCTGTCGCTCGAGAAGTCCCGGTACATCGGATCGAGGACAAGCGGTGAGTCGAGCGCCACGAGTCCATGGGCGACGGCAAACTGAAAGAGCCCCTGGTGACCCGGCTTAAGAACCACATAGGGATTGTCCTGCATGGCCTCCAACCGAATGACCTCTACCTGAAGCAAAGCCCCTATCGACTTGTTCGTCATCCACCGCTCGGTCAGGCCGTGTTCGCCCAGCAGTTCTTCTGCATCCTGGAAGCCCAGTCCAAGTCGCCGACGCCACGGTTCGTCGAGATCCACGTATTCATTCTCATTGGATAGGGCGACGGTAAATTCGCCTTCCTTGATTCTGGAATCCCTGCTGGTCGGAGAAAAATCGAAAACATAGAGCGTTTCGTGTTGGTACTGTGGATTCGCGAACTTGATCTCATCGATGATCGGATCAGCCTCTGCTTGAGGCTTCAAGGTCAACCCGCGTATCGAGAAAAACCTCGCCTCCCGTTCATCGACGGGCAGTGAGCGAGTGTTCCGATTCTCCATTTCCTGGCACGCGACATTGAGCTTCTCAAAAGCGATCAGGCTTCTTGCCGCCTCCGGAACACTTGCCTGGGAGGATCGTGCGGCAGAGAAGCCGCTCTTTTTCAGCACCAACCGGTCTTTGTAGTTTTCACGCAGTCGCCGGACGATGTGCTGCAAAGCTTGCAGGTGAACCTTCGTGGCCCGCTTAATGCCATCGTAGAGTTCGTCCCGGGTGTAGCGTCTCCACTTGGATGGGTCAGTAGGATGAAGTTTATTGAAATGACGGACGAAAATTTTGTCCTGCCACAGCTCATAGGCACGTTCGAAGGGGATCTGATCGCTCATTGGGGTAGCGAACCCAAAAGGCAGATCGAATTTATACGGGGTTCCATCCTCCCGAACATTTGGGAAGAAACTGTTCGCTGCATCAAACAGGGAGTAATCGTGGGCAACCGGCAGCCCAACGAGCATTCGCAGGACTTCCTTGACGATTGTCCCAGGCTGGGACTTGAAAGCATCCGGATCGGGCAACAGGCTGTCCGGTGGGAAGAATCGGGTAAGTATCTCGATCAGTTCGATCACGTCAGGGTTCTGCATATGACGCTCGAACATGCGCTTGAGCTGTCGCACCTCCAGCATGTCCCAGAAGAAGATATGGGAAGAGAGCCGGTCACGGGCGGGTAGACCTGTATTGACGGTCGACACCTCATCTAACCACTCAGAAACCACGGTCGCAAATTCCTTCAGCCTCTCGCGTTCCGTTTCCGGGTTCATCGCATCGACACGGTCGACGATGAAAATCTTTTCGTCCGTCACCGGAGGATCGCCGGGCTTGCGGCCGTGCGGGAAATAGAGCCGCGCCGCGCCCAGGGCAAAGGAGATACCAGAGCCCGGGTCGAAATGAATCGTGATAAAGATGCTTTGGTCAGTCCACGCGGGGATCATGGCGCTGCGCCGTCCATCGACCGGCAAGGGTGCCCCCTCGGTCAAGGAACGGGCGCGAGTTGCCAGCGCTGGCCCATCCGCCCGCAACTGGTGGCTGGAGTCGATAACGGATTGCCACCGATCATCGGCGGTAGTCACGGCTTCAGTCAGTCCCGCCGTAGTGGTAATGCCATTTGAACGGAGAAGTTCCGCCTGCCCTTGATTGAGCCAGGCGAGCCGGGAAAGGTGATCGCATTCGGATGCTTTGTCTCGGCAGTAGCGAACGTAGTCGCAAAGCTGGCACTTGGGACCGACATGCCAACTGGCATCCTCCATGTCGGTCTGCAGAACCCTGAGAAGACGATCCTCGAAAAACTGCTTCACGTGGACTTCATAGACTTCATACGGAACCCGAATCAGCGTTTCGCTGAGGGCCTCGGAAACAGGATCTGCGGCTCCCTTGGCCTGATAAAGCTGGACCAGGTTCCTGAACGCATTGATGTCATGGCTTCCTGGCCAGATGGTGCCTTCCGCCGAAACGGCATATCTGCCGCCAAGCCCTTCTTGCTGGATGGCTGTGGCCAATGCCAGAGCGTAGTAGGTCACTTCCGTGAAGTGCCGCAGGGATGGCTCCGCAGCCATTTTCACATCAATGATATGGATTTCGTATTCAGGCACAGTCCCATTGCCGATCAGCGGCGCACCAGTACCACCTGGACGTATCCAAAGGATGTCCGGGCGCACTCTTACCTGGTCGAGACCGAAATCGTCGTATGCCTTTTGAAGGCCGGGAGTAATGTTTGTGGGAACCGTGAACTCCGCCTCAATAATTGCCTGGGGTGGTTCCTGTTGCCGGAGGATGTCAAAAAGGTTCTGAATCTTCTTGAAGGGCTTCCGTCCCAGAAGATCATCGACCTTGTCCTCGAGAAGGAACACAACTTTCTCATCATCCGAGGTGTCGATCAGATCCTGGTATTTGTCGGCTTCCCAGCGCCGCCCGGCCGCTTTGATAAGTTCAATACCAGGGCGTTTGTAGGTTTCGGCCGAGACCCCAAGTGAGTCCCTTTCAGCATCACTGGCCAGTCGAAACCGGAGAAACCGGTCACAATCGAATTTGAATGTTAGGGCAAGCGTTCCTTTATCGAGTTTCGCCATCACAACTCTCCCGGGGTTGGTATGTTCTTCAATGCATCCGACATCGGTCGTGTGCTGGTATCCGCCTCGCCTAAGAAACCTCTACTGACGACCAACGCCCGAGCCAAATTTGTGAAATCAGGTATTTTGAAGCCGATCCGTTTATGGGCGGACAATGCCTCAAAGTGAGATTCCGCCTCCAAGACAGCGTCTTTGAAGGCGGTTTCGCTGATGACCGGAACGCCCCTCTTGATGACGCCTTTCTTCTTGCGACAGACCAGCACCGCGTCCCATTTGATGGTGCCATCGTAAGTGTGAAGGCCACCTTGGCCTTCGCCACGCATGGGCAGCACCTTGGTTACCGAGAGTCCCGAATGAAGCAGAGCCGTGCCGAGAGCATCCCACGCCGATGCGAGTTTATGGTGGTAGGTGAACACGCAGATCCCATCCGGCTTGAGCACTCGATTGCATTCCATGAAAATCTGCTGAAGCCGTTCCTGGTATCCCTTGATTGCCTCGTCGGACCGTCGCGTGATGGCCAGATTCTGCAGTATCGGAGCCGAAGTGGCGTTGTCGTCATACGGGGGCGGTGCGATTCCCAAAGCCTGATGCCAGGCCAAATAGAAGTCCGAGAGTTCCGAGTAGCTCAGATTGTCGAAATACGGTGGATCGGTCAGCACGAGATCCACTGAGCCGTCTGGTAGTAAGTGGAGTTCCTCGGAAGATTGGGTTTCAATCGCCGCCGTGGCGCTGCCGCTCAATACATCATCGACTGAGCCAAGACAGGCTTGTTCGCGCTCGAAATCATCTTCATAACCGACTCTGGTGCCTTCCGGATGCAGCTCCTGGGGCGCTTTGGCAAAGGCAATCGCCTTTGATATTTTCCGGACCGTGTTGATGAACGTCCCCCGTCCGACGCCATCCTGCCAAGGGTTCAGCTCGACCGGACGAGTGATGTGCCGGTATGAGTGAATGGAGAACATTGGACTCGTTCTGCGATAGCCAAACGCATAGGCCGTGTACATGCAGTTCGTGGTGAGATGCTCACTGAAGGCCAGCTCAAGGCAGCGCCGCGCCTTATCGCTTTCCACTCGGCCGATGGCCGAACCGAGAAGGTGCAGGTGGAGCTTCTGCCGGTCATTGAAAAAGTCTGCGTAATGCCGAATCCCGTGGATCAGAGGTCGTCCATCCGAACGCCCCTCGCGGGGAATGCTTCTTGTCGGCACAAGCAAGCCATTCCCGATCATCCGCAGCTTTCGGGTGGCTCGGTCGTACAACGCCTGGTCCGCCTCCTCGACGCGCTTGAAATGCCTTGTACAGTTCTTGCCGGTTCCGACCAGATACTCCTGGGCAAAGAGCCTCCAAGTGGGGCGTTCGGCACCGTCAAGGTCCTCCGCTGCGATCTTCTGTGTGTGCTTGCAGGTCGGGCAGGTCATGATCCCGTTGCCGTGCGTGCCCGCGCTGATAGTGGTGCGCTTGCCGCAAGAGCAGTGCAGCACCTTGCGTTCAATCGGCAATTCGTGGACCGCATGACAGTCCTTGCAGAATACCCACTGCAGGCATTTCTCTTTGGAGTAGGCCAGTTGGAAATGGGGATGGAGCTCTACATCGTTCTGGCAATTCGAGCACTGCTTCACCTGGACCCAGAAATGATGAAGAACATCCCGTTCGACGCCGTCCACCATAGTCCGATGCAACGGCATAATGAGTTGGGCGATCTCATTGCAGATCTGCTCGATTTCCGGATAGTGATCCTCCATCCGGGAGGCGGCCAACTCAAATCGGGTAATAAAGGTCGCGACCGGGTCGATATCAAAACCAATCACCCGGGCGTTGCAGCGCATGGACTCCACCAAACTTGTCCCGCCACCGATGAAGGGATCGAGAACGACAGCGCCATGCACGAAGGTCTTGCCGAGATAGGTATCCCAAAAGGCGTCGGCCTTGTCAGGGGGAAGGGTCAGCGCGGTGATGATCGAACGGAACTGAGAGCCCACCCGGCGAGCAAACCAGCGGTGGACCCGGTACAAAGGATTCGAGCTCTGACCTTCACGCAGGGCAAGCTCGGCGATTTGGGCAATGGGAATGTCGCCCGTCTCCAGCAGGGTACGGGCAGGCCAACCGCCAAAGGTGTCGCCTCTGCGGTTCTCAATGATCTGCTTTGCCTGACCTGTTTTAGCCATAGATCCCCATTACCCTTTCGGTCCACTTTCAGAGATTGGTACGATTATCATTCATTATCATCATCCACCTCTGCATAATTACGCTCAGCTATCTCTCTGGAACGTTCGCACAAGGTAATAGCTTCTATGGGATCTCCTGCTACTCGATAAGCTTTGAACACATGCTCTCTTCCGGCATTTGGGTTTGGAACCAGTGTCGTAGCAAGTTCGTTTGTTCTTAAGTCGAAGCTATATGCCACAACCATTCTGTCCACTTCGCGTCTCGTCAATTCGGCAATTTCGATCAAGTCCGCATCAACAGGCATGTCAGCAGGAAGGATTAAAGTTCGACGGTGAGCCGTGCCCTCGGCAAGTGCAAAAGGAGTTGGGGCTACATACATTTTTCGATCACGAACAAGGATATCCCCATAACTACCAAACCCTCGAAAGCTTTTGTTTTTGTGAACGTAGGTATTGTCTGCGTTCAAGAAACTGCCATGACATATCACAAGGTCCAGAACGGGATAGCGGTTACCGTCTGGATTACTGGGATAGCGCCCAAAAACATAAAGAACCTGACGACCATTATGTTCGCCACAAGGGACCTGGCTATTACAGTCATAATCTGCCTCACGCCCTGGGTAGGCCAGCCCCTTTAGTTCATACCCCTCAGTGAAACGCACTAAACGAAAATCGGGATAAGTGTTTCGACCCGGTTCATCGAAGTTCTCACCAATTCTTTGAAGACGAGCTTTGAACCAATTTTGGAAATGAAACTCCTTGTCATTGCGTCCTTCCCGTTCGATTAAAACTCCATCTCGGATGGCCCGCACACATTCTTTGAAAATCGTTGATATCTGAGACACGGATTACCCCTTTCTTTTTGATTTCTTTTCGATATGCAACGATTCAATCGTCGCTTCAATTTCCGTATTGCTTGATTCAAGCAATGCCAGAGCGGTGCTCGGTTCATGAGAGGTCGAGAGTTGCCGGAGCAGTTGCGCCATGACTATGACACGCAAATCATTTCGGCTGAGACCTCGTCCACTTTCTTGAAAACGACGAACTTGATCGGCTACAACCGGCCTCACTGTCCCCCATAAATCTCCATTCCAGTCATGCAGAGGTAATTGGGAACGCTTCCGGCAAACTAAAACTACATCGAGATCGATTGGTTCCTTCGCCTGGTGTTTTGGCATGGCAACAGACATTTCAGCTTTGATCGGCTGTGCCGCTGTAATGCTAAAGCCCGAAGTCATAATTGCTTGAAGAACTGAGTGCCATCCTTCAGGTCTTGAATGATGGTAAGTGAAAGCAAGCACGCCATCATCTTTTAACACCCGGTGGGCTTCTGCCCATACGGCAGCAAGGCGCTCGGTGAAGAGAGATACATCGGCGTTTTGAACCTCCAAAACAGATCGCGTCGAGTCGCGCTCCCGTTGGCCATTCTCACCAAGAATATGACGCTGCCAGACATGAAAAAAATCAGCCAGTTGTGAATAGTGTACGTTATCGAAAAATGGAGGGTCAGTTACGATAGCGTCAACAGACTTCTCTGGTATATCTGTATGGCTCGAATCCCCGCAAGATAGATATATTCTCTTCCCGGCAGAAAAATCAGCATATTCACTCGCCAAATCAAAACCAAGCGGTTCAGATAAGCCGAATATTTTTTCGGTAATTTTCTTTCCATCCTTTGTTCTAATCTGTAGCTCAAATGGTTTTTCAGCGTAATCTAAAGCTCGACAAATACGTCCTTTAAACATTGTCATGAAAGAACCAGAGCTTTTCGAGGTTCCCCAAAGATTTGCTTCCAATGGAACTCTTTCTGGTTTCAAAATGTGATGCGCAAACATGTGTCGGACAGCACCTGTTCCCTCTCCTTTATAGGAGGCAAACATGTTGTTGAATTCGAGGGTTCCAGAGAATAGACATGCAAACAAATCACGTAATACGGGATCACTAATCGCCTTGATCCGCTCAGACAAAATCGACAAACAGAGAAGCTGTCTATCATTAAACATTTCGTGCCAATACTTATAATTGTAATTGAGCGCCTGGTTCGTATTGTAACCTGGTTCTATTAAAACTACAGGATAGGCATTTGGACGCTCAGCCAACATTGCCGAAGCCTTTTCATACAAAGATCGGTCTTCATCATTAGCAGATTTATATACCTTTGAGCCGTCAGGTAGAAGGATTAGCTTTGCATAGAGTCGATGCTTAGGCGGAGCATCTGTTGAACGAACTGTCGGGGCTATGGAGAAAGTGTGGTTACAAGCAGGACATGTGGCCTTTTGACCTTTCGCTGGACCCGACTGCGGATCAAAAATCTTTTGGCAGGACGTGCAGTGCGCACTCTCATCATCGTATCGTACCTGATTGATTTCGCCGCAATCAGGGCAGACGGCTTGTGCTTGGGGGTAGCGTTTGGGATAAGCATGCCGAGCGAAGATCCTTGAAGAAAAAAGATCCACATCTTTATTGCAACAAGGGCATTCCAGTGTCTTTACCCAGAAATAATAAAGGACATCGGCTTCTTGCCCGTTTGGTAAACGGCTTTTATAAAACGCTCTGATTTTATCCGCAACGTCGGACTCTATTGATTTATATTCATTCAGTACGCTTTCGCGATTGTGGTAAGAAAGAGCATTGCGTACTAGGAAGTGTGCTACCGGATTAATATCCCGACCAATAGCTCTCGCTCCGAGTTTTGCGGCTTCGCCAATGGTGGTGCCACTGCCCATAAACGGATCAAAAACAACAAATTCATCAAGTCGTATCGGTTTGTACAGAGCATCAAAGATATCAGTTCCTGACGGCGATAAAGCACCAAGTGTAATCGCACGAAATACTGTCCCAAGTCGTTGTGCCCACCATTTATGTATATGATAGATAGGCCGGTTAATTTCTTTTCGCCAACTTTCCAGTTCAGCAACATCACTGACTTTTTCAAAAGGGAATGCAGGATCTTCCAGTGCGCATGCCCATGAGAATTCAGGTGCCACAACTGGGGTTATTTGATTGTCTATACTCGTTCGGGTCGCGTGGTTCATAGCCCGTTATCACTCCTTACGCTTCTTGTCTGTTTCCGCAGCCCCGCCTGCCTCTACCCAGGCATCGACTTGATCTTTTTTGAACTTCCAAAGACGGCCCATGCGATGGGCGGGCATCGCATGCTTGTCGATCCAGCGGTAAACGGTGTCACTGCTGACACCGAGGTACTTGCCTATCTCGTCTACTGATAACCAGCGGTCTTCCATCTCGGCCATTTCTCTAGCTCCTCATGGGCGATTGGGTTAATAGCCACGCCAGAGGCGGTAACGGGGATGCTGGGCGCAACCTCCCCAACTTAAAACAACCTCTAATATATTTAGGCAGGGGCCGATTGTCAAACGCTTTCGTCCGTATAAGGCCGCAAAGATCTGCTCACGTGCGTAACCACTGGCCACTGGCGACTCTTTCCGCGTAAGGCGGGCATGGCATCCAATAGGTCCAGGCTGGAATCGAGGTGCGCCCGCATAGCACCGCCACCATCACCCGCTGGTACATGCTGTGCCCGCCGGGCCGGAAGCCTTCCAGCCGGTCGATGGGCGGCAGGTCGCGTTGCGGGTCGGTGAAGGTCACCAGTTCCCCATGGATCAGATCCCAGTCCCCGGTCGGGCGTCCAAAGCGCGGCGTGCCGATCTCCTGCTGTCTGCGGGCATCGGTCAGTGGATCGGCGCTGCCCCGGGCCAGGATCAGTCCCTCCGGCACCTCGATAGCCGGGAAACCGGCGTGGAGATGGTAGAGCCTGCCCCAGACCACGGCCGGTTCGATACTGCGGGCCTGGGCGCAGAAGCGTTGATGGTTCCAGTAGCCCCGTTTCAGGGTGCCGTAGACGAAGAGCCGGAGGATGGTCTCGGGACTGTCTTCCGGGTTTGTGTTCAGCTTCGCGGTGTCTCCAATGTTCATGCATTCACTCCTTCGGGCAGTGTCCCTTTGCGCTCCTGGGGGATGAAGCGGAATTCGCTGTTTTCGATGGCCCGCACATCCTCGTGGCGGATGGTGAGCATGGTCATGGGCGGCACCTCCAGCTCGCGCCAGCCCTTCTCGTTGTCCACGGCAAAGTCGATAAAGGCGGCCTCCGAGGCGTAGAGCACCACCCGGTGCTGGCGGTGGATGCGCAGGCAGAGCGGCTTGTTGCCCTTGAGCACGGTGATGGTGCCGGGGTCGAGGCGTGAGGCCAGCACGGCGCTCATCTGGCCGCGACAGAGGGCGAGCGCCTTCTTCAGGCCCTCCTGGTCGATGGGGCCTTCGGGCGCGAAGCGGTCGGCCAGGCGGAAGATCAGCTCGCTATCCACCTCGGCGTAGCGCGGCAGACCGAGACGGCGGAACAGGTGGTCGGCGTTGTAGATGGTGCCGTTGTGGGTGCCGATGACGATCCCGGCCCGGATGGGATGGTTGTTGCGGTTGTTGAACTCGTTGCCCCGGGTGCGCCAGCGGGTGTGGCCCATGAGGATGGTGGTCTCGTTGTCGACCTGCCCGAGCAGCTCCTGGAACGGCTTCTCGTAGACCAGCTCGTGCGCCCGCATCGGCCGCTTGAAGATGCGGTGGCTGCCGTCGGTCTTGAGCCAGGCCAGACCGGAGGCGTGCGGGCCGCGCTCCTCGCTGTGCAGCAGCATGCGGATGAAGACCTCGCGCAGGTAATCCCGCTCGTCGGGCCGTCTGCGCTTGCGGCCGAAGATGATGCCTACTTGTCCGCACATGGAGCCGGGTCCTCCTTGCCGCCGAAGTTCTTGCCGAGCGGTCTCGTCCCTTCGAGGACGAAGGCCGCGTATTCGCGCCGGTGGTCCGCCAGCCACTCGGCCACCTCCGGGTAGCCCATCTCGGCGGTCAGCCGGGTCACCTCCGGGTGGTCGAGCATGTTGGTGCGCCCGGAGAGCCGCACCGTCTCCAGGGCTTCGAGGAAGCGTTCCGGCCAGGGATCGCTGGCCTTGTCGTCGGGCAGGAACTCGATCAGGCCGTGCCGGGCCAGACGGGTGAGAAACTCGGCGGCCGCAGCGGCGGCGTCTTCCGGCAATGGCTGGGTCGGCCCGCCTTCGATGCCGGAGAGCACCTCGGTCATGTAGTCCCGGGGCGCTCGGCTGGCGGTAAACGGCGTCTGGCCGCGCATCAGCTCGACAACTTCGAGGCAGTCGGCGGCCTGCAGGGTTTCCCCGCTGCCGGGGATCGGTTCGCCGTCCAGCGTGGTGGAGCGGATCAGAATCTTCATGGGGCACCTCCTTAAACAGTGAGGCCGGGAACTTGCCCGGCCTCGTTGGTGAGAGTGGTGGTTGTTTCGTCCGGGAGGACGTCCTCCGGTTTGGGCCGTCCGTTCTTGAAGGCGGCGTCGCCGGGCATGTTGGCCATCAGATGCTTGCGGGCGGTCTTGAACTCGTCGCCGATCAGGCCGAGGTGGAGCAGGAAGACCCGGAAGTCGTACTTGGCGCTCTGGGGATCGAAATCCCGCTTGCGGCTGGAGGCGGCCCGGCCATTGAGCGCCTTGGCGGCGACGGCGAGGCAGAACTGCAGGTAGGCCTTGATCCGCCCTGCGTGGAGGGTCGCCTCGAACCAGCGGAACTCCACCGTGCCCCGGTACCAGACGTTGTGCAGGTTGACCCCGTGGTAGCGGCTGTTGTCGTAGTGCTGGGGCTGGCGGTTGTGGTAGCCGTACCAGATGCGGTTGAGCTGGTCCTTGGTGCGGGGGCGATGCTGTTCGATGCGCTGGATCAGCTCGTCGCTGACCGGCCGGGTGTAGCGGTTGAGCCGGTCGCGGCTGATGCCGAGGGCGTGGAGGATCAGCGGCTCCTGCTTGTAGATGATCTTGGCCAGGTTACCCAGGTGCCTGCCGTCGAAGGGCGCGGCGTCGATATGGATGTGGATGCCGCACTGGCTGTTGATCTTGCCTCCGGCGCGGCGGATGGCCCGGACCACCTCCTGCAGTTGCGGGATATCGTCGTAGCCGAGCACCGGGCTGACCACCTCGGCCCGCAGATGGGCCGGGACGCTGGTCAGGGAGGCGTCCCCCACCACCTTCCAAACGCGGCCGCGCAGGTCCTCGACCTCCCAGGGGTCATAGCTGCTGGGGATGCCGACATGGCGGACCGTGCCGCCCACCACCGAGTGGATGGCCCAGGCGATCTGTTCCCGGGTGCGTTTTACGGTCTCGATCTCGATCCCGTAGTGGATCTCTTTCAGGTTCATGCGTGCCTCCGTCGTTCATGGCGCTTCTAAGTCGTTGTCTGGCAAGGCTTTTTAGCCTCCGCTTACACCATGAATGAATGCTTCTTTCCGGACACAAATCAAGTAGAAGAACAGCCGAAGCCGACATTTAACACGTTTATTTTCAATGACTTGCGAGTTTGGCCGGATTGGGCGGCGCACAGGCGGCAGAAACCCCGGAACGGGCTGGCCGTATCCGGGGTTTCTGGGTTGGCGGTGGCAGTGAGCCGGTCAGCCGGAAGCGGTTTCGCCGGTGATCAGGCTGGCGTGCAGCTCGAGGTTGCGCGACTCGTCGGCCCGCATCCGCGCCAGCAGCGCCGTGAAGGCCTCCGCTTCTTCGGCCGGGAGCTTAGATGCCCGTTCCAGCCGCGCCAGGCGCTGGTGCAGATTCTCCAGCAGGCCCAGGGCGTGGTCGCGGATCAGGCCGTCGCGCTTCTCCTGCGGCGTGGGGATGAACTCGGTCAGGCCGCCTTTGCGTCGAACGATCATGGCCGTGCCTCCTTAGCTCAGGGTCGCGCCCAGCGAATGGATGCGCGGGTAGATCAGCGGCGTGCCGGTCATCTCGGCCTTGTAGCGGACCTTGTTGCCGGTGTTGTCGGTGAAGGTGCGCACCAGGGTGTACTCGGTCCAGTTCTCGTCGATGGGCCGGGTGTCCTGGATGGTCATCGCCTCCCAGGTCAGGCCGCCGTCGTTGCTGGCGAACCATTGCAGGGTGGTGCCGCTGGGGATTTGCATCTGCACATAGGCCTTGGTCGATTCCACCCCCTGGGTCAGCTCGTTCTCGCGGGTCAGGTAGGCCCCGGTGGTCTTGTTGAGGTAGCCCACCAGGTTGACGTCGCGGAAGTTGATGGCCGGGGTGTCGTTGGAAAGCGAGCTGCTCAGGCGCACGCGGATCTGGACCCGGGTGGCGAGGTTGGGCAGCCGTTCCTCCTCGGCGGGAACCATGGCGTCCCAGGTCACGCCGCCGTCGGTGGAGTATTCCCAGTCGAGGCCGGTGCCCTGGGGGATGGCCGAGTATTCGTCGAGGTTGATGTCGGAGAACTGCACGCCGGTGATCGGCTGGAAGCGGATCATGCCCTCGGACTGAAAGTTGTAGCCGTAGATCTTCATCGCCAGGTCGGAGCCGTTGAGCGGCGTCCAGGTCTCGGCGTTGGAGCTCTCCAGCAGCACGCCCTCCATGTAGGTCTGCCGGGTGATGATGCCCCAGCGGCCCATCTTGCCGAGGGTGGCGGTGCGCACCTTGTAATTGGTGCTGTTGGTCAGCAGCACCACGGAATAGCTGGTGTTGGCCTCGGCGTAGAACGGGTCGTCGAAGCGAATGCGGGTCTCGCCGCTCAGGCTGATCTCGTTCGGGGCCAGCACCTTCTCGGCGAACACCACGCCGTTGGGCAGACCGGTGGTGACGCCGCGAATCTGCACCGTGACCGGGATGCTCGGGTCCCTGGCGGTGAACTGCAGTCCGATGCTGGAGATCACCTGGTTTTGGGTGAAGCTGAAGGTCTGGGCCAGCGGGTCGCGGGGCACGAAGATGGTCTGGGTGCGCCAGACCACCTGCACCACGGGCACGCGGATGATGCGGTTCTCGATGATGCGCTCGATGCGGGTGATGACCAGCGGATCGTTGATCTGCAGGCTGGCCCGGGCCGAGTAGACGCCGTCGGCCATCTCCACGATGCGGTTGCCGTTGCGGGCGTTGGTCGGAATGGTGAAGGAGGCGCTGACCCGACCGGCCTCGTCGCTGATCAGGTTGCTGGCCATCACCTGGCCGTCGCAGCGCAGCACGATGCCGGATTTGCTCGGGGTGAAGTTGATGCCGGTGACGGCGATGCCGGTCTGGCCGCGCCGCCCGAGGTTGGGCGTGATCTGCAGCATGGCCGGGGGCTTGTCGAACACGGCATAGGGGTTGATGTTGCGCTCCTCGGACCAGTCGTTCTGTTCCACCAGCACGGTCTCGTTGCCCGGCAGCAGCGCCAGGCTGCCGAAGAAGCTGGCGTTGCTGCCCGCCTGATCGACCGAGAGCACCGTGGAGTGCGGAATGCGGTCCGGCGCGACGAAACGGGCGATCTCGTTGACCCGGGCGTCCCATTCGGCGTGGTAGATGTCCGACTGGGCGGTGTTCGAGAAGTCGTCCGAGTAGATGCCTTTCTTGGTCTGGGCGTCCCGGTTCTGCAGCTCGTTGTTCATCTGGTACTGGGCGTCGTTGTACTTCAGGTCCTCGACGTCCTGAATGATGTCGTGGATCTGGTCCATGGTGATGCGGGTCAGGCCGAAGTTGCGGATCTCCATGTCGGTGGAGTTGGGCGGGCAGTCGATGCTGCACAGCCCCAGGGCGTTTTCCGGCACGATGGGCAGCTTCGGGAAATCCGCCGGAGCCCCTTCCAGCCGCTTGATCTCGGTGGTGGTGGCGTAAACGATGTCGCGGCGGCCGAGGTAATAGTCGTAGTCCAGGCTGCAGTTGGAGCCGTTCACCGGCTGGTCGCCGAGGCTGCCGCGCCCGAAGTTGATCACGTTGAGGTTGCCCAGCTCGAGCTGCACCGGCGACATGGTGAGTCCGGCCGTGTTGGTGGCCGGAGGCGAAGCGGTGCCGATCTCCTCGACGCCGTCGTCGACGTAGGAGAGCGCCTCGCTGCCCAGTTCCATCAGGCGCTTGTAGTCGGTGCGTGCGCCGTTGGTGGCGGCCCGGTAGACGCGATAGCCGGTCGCGCCGCTGACCGGCAGCCAGGAGAGCTTGTTCATCTCCCCGGCGGCGGTGGCCCGGGCAACGACCGCAGCGGCGTTGAAGGCCGTCTCGCCGGTGGCGTTGTAGGCGGTCACCAGATAGAAATAGTTTCCGGCCGCCGGATGGTTGGCCTGTCCGAACCAGCCGCTGTCCACGTAGTCGGTGCCCTTGACCATCTGCTTGGTGTAGGTCCAGCGCACCGTGTAGGTGGTGCCGATGGCCGGTTCGTTGCCGGAGCCGAGCCAGTCGACATGGTTGCCCGACTGCTGCCAGTCCACGCCCTCCTGGAAGATGGTCGCCCCCTGGCTGACCTCGAGGATGTCCACGACGGGATTGGGGTCGAGCAGGTCTTCGCCGCCGCCCACCGAGCCGCGAGTGACGTTGCGGGTGATCTCGACGATGGCCTCCACCTGGGTCGTCTCCTTGAGCGGCGTGGAGTTGACCGGATAGCGGCGCTTGTTGATGTCGAAGGTCTTCTGCTCGCCGCGCACCGACTTGGTGGCGATGGATTTGGGCACCAGGGTCGAGGTGGGCAGATCGCGCTGATGCCGGAAGCCCTGGATGTAGGCGCGTCCGGCGTTGGTGATCGCCTCCACGCTGTCGTCGTCGACGCCGCCGATGAAGGTGTCGAAGCCCCGCACCAGATAGCTTCCGGCCTGGTCGAAGGTGCGCTCGGCGAGATTCTGAATCAGGGAATTGAGCCCCTCGGCGGCGGCGAATGAGAGCTGGTCCTCGGTGATCGAGGAGACGGTGATCCGGCTGCCCGGCAGCGTGCCCAGCAGATCCCGCAGGTAGAGGTTGGACTTCTCCTGCACCGTGGGCGTGACGTCTCCGCTCTCGCGGTCGAACTTGTAGATCGGGATCACCCGGCGCTCGGCCACGTTGTTGGGCAGCGTCTGGCCGCTGGTATCCGTCGCCTTGAGAGAGAGAACCCATTTTTCCCGCTCGGCGGTAGGCTCGCCGGTGGCCGGATTGATCAGGGCCGGGTCCTGGGTGTAGCCGTAGTTGTATTTCAGCAGCTCCACATAAACGTAATCGGCTCCGCTGGTGGTGGCCGGATCATAGGTCAGGGTCGCGCCGCTCACCTGTTCCAGATGGCCGTCGATGTAGACCACGCCCGGGGCCAGGGTCAGGACGTTGGCGGCCGCGCTGACCTCGAGGCCCATGATGATGGAGCCTTCCTTGAACAGGATGTCGGCGATCTTGCGCCGCTCCAGGTTGATGATGTCCTGCTGCTCGTTGAGTTCGGAATCCAGCAGGTCGCGATCCTGATGGTAGCGGATGCGCTTGTAGTTCTTGGTCGGGTCGAATGTCTCGCGTGAGATGCTCATGTTTGAATCCTCCAGTTAGATCTTGATGATCCCGACCAGCTCCACGCGGGTGTCGGAAATCTTGTTGAAGTCGGGAATGTTCTTCACCTCGTACAGGTAGCCCGGACGCAGCACCTCGCCGGTCGGGTTGGTGTCCTGATGGAACACGCCGCCCATGGCGAGATCCCCGGTGACGCTTTGCACGTACTGCACGTCGCCGCCGAAGAAGCCGTATTCGCGGATGGTGATGCCGTTGGCCTCGGCCTCGTCGAAGCGGAAGAAGACGCCGATGGTGTTGGTCTCCTCGCCGGTTTCGAGGTAGCGCACGCCGTTGACCAGCAGCGCCCCTTCGGCGTCCTCCTTGAGGAAGGTCCGCTTGTAGTAGCGCTTGCGGGCGCGTTCGTTTCTGAGCCCGGTCTGGCCGATGTCCGGCGCGGGCGGATTCTGCGGGTCGGTGAAGCTGGCATCCCCGTCGCCGATGGCGCAGTGGGTGATGCCGTCCACGGCCTGGCCGAGGAGGAGTTTGGCCGTCAGTATCCGGCCGGTTTTGACGATGAGTCCCAGTGCCATTGCTGTTCTCCTTTAGGTCTGAATTTCGTGGTCTTGATCGATGAGCACCGCGAACAGGATCTGGCGCGTGTCGGCCAGCAGCCCGGCCGGGATCGCGATGCGCTGAACGGTGTCGGATCGGCTGATGTGTGCGCCGGACGTCCGGACGCTGGTGTCGATGCTCCGCAGCCAGGGGCGCGTCACCCGCACCGCCGCGTCGGCATCGACGCCCAGACGGCCATGGACGACGAGCCACAGGTCGGAGCTCCGGTTCAGGCGGTTGTTCACGCGAAGCGCGAGGTCGGATCGACGTTCGAGCCGATGGGCGACCCGCATTGCGCTGTCGGCCCGGACCATCACCGTGCGCCTGGCCGGTGCCCCGGAAAACAGCTCGAAAAGCGCTCCGGGTTGAGCCGCTCCAATGGCGAGCAGTTCCGGCAGCCGTGTGCCTCTGCGGGTGGTGATGGATGCCAGTTGTCCCTTATGCACGGCCACGGAGAATCCTCCCGCTGAGCTTGAGCGCCTGGCCACGGTTCATGGACACAAGCGTTTCCGGACGACGCTGGCCGGTGATCGTGGTGATGGGTTTGAGCTTTCCGCTATGCGTTGCCATGACGTTATTCCTTCACCGCGCACCAGCCGCCGGTGGTCAGGTTGAACACGCGGTAGCTGTCCGTTCCGATTTGAATGGTGTCTTCCGAGGCGACGTTGCCGCCGCCCACGGAGAAGATCTCGATGAGTTCGCCGCGCAGTTCCTGGTAGGCAGCGGAACCGGACATCGAGGCGAGCCAGGGAAAGAGGATGGTGGTGCCGTAGCGCATCTCCGGATCGGTTTCGCCCTGGAGACCGCCGTTGGCCGCGCCGCAGCGGCCCTGCTGGCCGGAGGCGGAGGTCCAGCCGTCGAACTTGTTCACGGCGTAGAAGGTGCCCGGCGCGTTGTAGTAGCTGTTGATGACCGGCTGCGGGTCCTCGCCGATCTTGGCCCCCGAGGCGTAATCCCGAACGAGGGTTTCGACGGTGATGGTGTTCGGCGTGACGGCGGTGTCGATGGCGCTCACCCGCACGCGTTCGATGCCCGCGTCGTCCTTGATCACATAGTCCTGTCCGGGCGTGACCACGGTGGCGTCGTTGACCTGAAGCACCACGCCGCTTCCGGCGGTGACCGCCGCCTGCGTGAGCGCGACGGCCCCGGACCAGAACCGTTTCAGCAATCCGCTGTAATGGCCGTAGTAGGTGGAGACGAGCTTGGTCACCACGAAGACGTGGTCCAGGTCGGCGAACAGCCAGAAGATGAAGTCGGCGCTGTCCTCCACCCGCAGGTAGGTGTAACTGGTGTGCGAAGCCTCGTTGACGCCGGTGTGGGTGGCCGCGTCCCAATACTGGAATGCCGCGACGTGAATCCGCCCGGAGGTGGTGCTGATACGGAACTGCAGATAGACGTCCTCGGCCCCGGATTCCCCGTGCGACTTGAAGACGAAATACGGCTGCGGGTCGGCCGACTGGTCGTCGTGCAGGGTCCAGCCGGTGGTGGTCACCAGAAAGGTCCGCAGTTGATTGAGCAGGTCGAGCCGACCGTGGGCGAGTCCTTGAATGCTGTGGTATGCCATGGCGGCCTCCTTAGAGAATCGGGTTTTCCGTGCCGGTCAGGCGCAGCTTGATGTCGAGTTTGTTTTGCACCGGCGTGCCCGGGAGCACGGTGCAGCGCCGCCAGAAAGACAGCGTCTGCTGGAAGGCCTTGTCGCCGAGATTGAGCGGTGCGCCCTGGGTGGCGGTGTCGAGTCCGGCCTGGGTCAGGGCCAGGCGGTACCAGACCGATTCGTCGGTGCCGGTTTCGTCGATGGGATCGAGCACCAGCCCGGTGTAGTCGTAGCCGGAATAGACGGTCGTCCCGGCGTCGTGCGCGGCCGGAGCGGTGTTGGCCACGCCCCGCTGCACGGTGAGATTGGCGGTGCCGCCGCCGCTTTCGACGAGCATCTGCTCGCCGTCGATGATGATGAGTTCGCCGTCGGCAAAGCGCGGTTCGGCCAGGGCGATGGATGTCTGCGCAGCATCGATGGCGGAGGCGAGGCTCGTCTGCTCGTTGGCGACGTAGAGTTGCCGATCCTTGATGTCGCCGTCGGTGCCGTTGTAGCTCTCGGCCTCGGGGCGGCTGAAATCCCCCTCGGAAATCTGCTGGGTCAGCGCTTCGTCAAGATAGAGGTGAATCGCCATGGGTTCTCCTTCAGGTGGGCCACTGGGTGGCGCGATAGTTGTTGGTGGCGGCCTCGAACCCGGCCTGCGTCGGCGCGTGCAGATCCTGCTGACGGAACAGCCAACGGTAGGACGGCCGCGACCAGCGGAATCCGGCCTGGTTGAGGCGCATGCGGCTGACGCGCAGGGGGCGGGTCCGATCCACGGAGAGGCGCAGGCCGGTGGTGTTGAGCGGGCTCGCGCCCAGCTTCATGGTCTCGACCCGATGGCGCTGGAGAGAGCCCGTGTCCACGTAGACTTCAAGCGAAGCCCGTTCGCCGGTCAGATTCGCATTGCTCAGATACCGGGTGTTCAGGGTGTTCGCGTTGAGCCGGAACACAGGCCCTCTCCGCCGCCATCGGTCGATCCGGTCGACGGCCAGGGTGACGTCCGCGTCGCAGCCAGCGGTGGAGGCGAGCAGCAGATTGCTGATGCCGCCCTGGTTGGCGGTGAGATCGAGACCTTCGTTGAGCCTGGCGCGGCCAAGCTGGAAGCAGAGGCGGTGCCGGGATTCCAGGGGCAGGCGCAGGTCGTACTTGGCTTCCGCCCGTTCGACCGGTTCCGCCTGCGTGTCGAAGAAGAAATCCTTCTGCCGGAAGCAGTAGCGCAGCGCGGTCTCGCCATGGGTCAGCGGCTTGCGGTTGAGATGGCTCTCGCCCAGCCCGAAGCCGCTTTCCAGCACATCCCCTTCGAAATCGCGGCCGGTGTAGATGGGCGTGCAGAAGGAAACCCGGTCCTCGCCGACGCGGGTGTACGGCAGCCGCCAGTCGTTGAGGGCCTTGTGGTTCAGGCGCATCCGGTTCTGGCGGCCGTGAAAACGGGAGACCTTCACGGCGGCCCGGTCGATTTCCGGGAGCATCTCCGTGGTGCTGGTGAGCTGCAGCAGCTCCCAGACCCTCTGCTTGTTGGTCAGGTGACGGCAGGAACCGAGCGAGGAGCGGCCAAGGACGAAGGTCTCGTCGAGAAACGCCAGCACGATCCGGCGCACGGCGTTGGCATGCCCGAAGTCGAGCATCGCGCCGCCTTCGATCCATTCGAGGAGAAACTGGAGCCAGAAACAGCGGGTGCCCGCCGGGTGGTGAAACACCAGGGCGTCGCGCAGCCCTTCGGTCTGGTTGAGGCACAGCACGCGAAACACGCCGAGGCTGAACACCAGCCCGGGCAGCTTGGCTTTGCTGAGTCTGGAGCGGGCATTGAGACGCAGAGCCGAGCGGAAGGTCTCCTGCAGTTCCCCCTGCCAACCGAGCGCGTCAAAGTCGCGTTCGATGGCCGGGATAGTGCCCTTGCGGCGATAGATTTCGACCGCCTCCCGCACGCGGCGGCGCTGGCAGTCCGGCGAACAGGTGCCGTCCACTTCGAGGCCGACCAGTCTCGCCAGCAGCGGCAAGAAGCGTTCGTCGCAATGATCGACGTCGAAGATGGTCGGGAAGTCGTCGATGGCCTGCTTGAGCTCGTCGAGCGTTCCGGCGGGAAGGCTCAGAAAGGTGCGCAGGTCACCGGCCTCGTCGTTGTGCTCGTAAAGCGGCGGCAGCAGGCCGAGCAGATTGTCCTTGAACCAATCCGACATCAACCGGCCCTCCGCAGATCGAGGTTGACGCTGCCGAGAACCGGGATTTCGCCGTGGCGCAGCTCGATGTCCTGCTGCGGCGCGTAGAGGTGCATGTGGCTGACCCCGCGCACGCCGTCGATCAGGGCCACCAGGTCGGAGAAGTGAATGGTCTGGCCGAAGGAGACCCGGTCGAAGGAAAAGAAATCGGAGAGCGCGGCTTCGATGCGGCTGCGCACGTTTTCCAGCGGTTCACCGGGCCAGATGTAGACCTCGGCGTCGATGGAAACGGGCCGGTAGATCGGGTCGAACAGGTTGATCTCGACCGTGATGACCTTGCGGCGTTCGAGAAACTCCGCGAGGTCCCGCTTGAGCAGCGCCGAGGGCATGCCGCCGCCGTTGGGGGCGATGGCCAGTTGGACGTTGTAATAGCGGATGTTCTGGCAGGCATTGGTGTCGAGCACCTTGGCCTTGGCGACGCCGGGGTAGCCCTCGGCGAGGGCCTGGTAATCCTCCAGGGTGACGGCCTTCCAGAGACTGCGCAGCTCCGCCGGTGCCTGTCGGCGGGCGTGTTCGAGGGCTTCCCGCGAAGCGCCGCCGGTGGCGGGCACCGGGTTGGTGACGGTCAGGGGAACCTGGCCGCCGTCGAGGTAGACCGGGCTCAGCAGTTGGGTGATCCGGTTCGGACCGAGATTGCCCTGGTCTCCGATGGTCTGCAGATAGCTGACGGTGATGGCGCTTCCCTGAGCGGGTACAGCGCCGCTTTGCCCGTCGCCGAAAATCAGGGTGGAGATGTCGAGGGCGTCCAGGTCGGCCATGAAATGACGGCTGTCGGCCAGGCTGTCCTGAAAATGATCGACCTCGCTCCAGGCGTCGTCCCCCACCGTAACGGTGATGGTGCCCTGGGCGATGACGTCGCCGGTCAGGCGGAAGCGCTGGAATGGCAGGCCCGTCGACGTGAAGGTCTCGGTGCGGCGCACGCCTTGACGGGCCGGGATGTCCACCGAGAGCACGCCTCGCGGGATCAGGCCGTCCTCGACCGTCTCGAAATCCGCCTCGCCGTCATTCAGCAAGGCGCGGCAGGCCGTCCCCGCCGGAATGGTCAGGTCCTTGCCGAGCGGGGCGGAGAGCCGGAAACGCAGCGTGGTGGTGGAGGCCACCGGCGAGTCCAGCCGGTAGCCGATGAGCTTGCAGAGGTTGATGACGTTCTGGCGCTGGCGGGCCGTGGGCAGAAAGGCCTCCGCCGCCTGGGCGTCCAGGTAGTAGGCCAGCATGTCGCCCACGCCGCAGAACAGATCGAGCAGGACGACGCCGAGATCGGAGTGGTTGAAATCGGTCCAGCGGTCGGTGAGCTGCGGGATCTTCGCCAGCAGCTCCTGGCGGATCGATTCGTAATCCTTGTTGATGTATCCGATGCTTGCGCGGCCCATGGTCTCTCCGGTTTTCGGCGGTTATGCGAGAGCGCCTGATGCTCTCGCCACGCCGGTTACTTACCGGAAGGGGCCTGGATGTGTCGGAGGCGGGATGCCTCAGAGCGGGCCGCGCAGTTGCCAGACGGGATTGGGCTGCCCGGAGGTGTTGTTGAGGTAGTGGGATTCCTTCTTGCCCTCGAAATAGAACAGACCGATGCGGCCCGGCTCCAACGTGGTGATCCGGTGAACGGTGCCAGCGGCGTTGTCTTCCGCCTGGCTCTGGGTGTCGAAGCCCAGACCGCTCGCGGCCAGATAGAGGGCGTGCTCGGCCTGGGGCGCTTCCGTTTCGGGCGCTCCCTCGAAGACCAGGTAATGGCCGTGATTGTCACCCGGATCGCTGACGATCCACTTGCCGTTGCGGTCCTGAAAGGCTCCCTCGATGTAGGCGACCTCGTATTCCCCGGCTGGCCAGATGAAGGAATCGTCCGGATCGGGGCTCATCTCGGCCGCGTCGAACCAGAGCAGATTGAACAGTGAGCGCACGTCCGGCGACAGGCGCACGCTGCGCACCGGCGGCGGTTCCGGCTCGGGTTCCGGCTGGGGATAGCTGGGCGCGGGATTGTTCGGGTCTTCTCTGTAGAAGGGATAGACCAGGTTGCCGTCCACCTGGCTCTGGATCACCCGGTAGGCGATATGCACCAGCAGCAGGTTGCCGTCGATGTTCAGCGGCCGGTCGTCGAAGCGCACCTCCGTGATGATCACCCGCTTTTCCCAGCGCTTGATGGCGTCGATCACGTAATGGCGCAGCAGGCCCTTGAGCACCTCGTCGTTCTGTTCGAACACCAGATCCTTCAGCCTGGAGCCGAACTCCGGATTCATGAACCGTTCGCCGATCCGGGTGCCGAGGATCTGCAGGATGCTTTCGCGGATATGCTCGTGCTCCCGCGAGGTGGCGGTCGATACCTGGGTGCCGCCGGATACCGACTGAAACCGGAACGGGTAACGCAGCCCCTTGCCGAGAAAGTCGTAGCTCATCAGGTACGCTCCTCGCAGTCGATGCCGCACTGTCCCGAGCAGCCATTTTCCGGAGTGTCGTCGTCGATGGGTTCTCCCTGGAACCGAACCACCAGATCCAGTCCGCTCTTGAGTCCCAGGTGGATGGTTCCGTCCGCCTCGATCAGCCCGCCGTGGCCGGACTGGCCGCACTGGAATCCCTTGGCTCCGCCGGAGAGCAGACGGACAGCGATGGTTTCGCCGATGCCCTCGATGCGGCCGATGCCGATGATGTCGATAGGTCCGGCCGGGTTGATCAGGGTGATGAACCGCTCCCGGTGATCGACGTCGAGGCGGATGCCCTCGGGCAGAACCACCGCGAAGCGTTCCGCGCCCATGGCGGTCGGCTCGATCCCGGCAGGCAGTCCGCTGATACCGGCTGCCTCCTGGGTCGAACGCAGATAGGACTCGACCAGGGTGTAAAGGCGTCCCGGGGCGACCTCGACGGCCGTGCCGGGTCCGGGGGTGATGACCTGCTGTTCCCCGCCGTCGATAACGCAGATTCGCTGGTCGTCCGTGGTTCGCAGGATCATGCCGTCGGGCAAGGTGAAGAGCCGGTTGCCATCCGGCAGATCCCGGGGTTCGGTGCCCGCAGGCAGTTCGACGAAGGGATAGAAATCGGGCTCCGGCTCGATCTGTACCTGGTCCAGGTACTCCTGGGTCCTGGCCTGCTGGGCCTCCAGATAGGCCTGGGCCTGGCCACGCATCGCCTCCGAGGCGGCGTGACCGGCCTCCAGCAACGTGCGGATGCCGGAAAGCTCCTCACGGATGCCGGACAGGTGATCGCAGAGCGCCCGCAGCACATACTGCTGTTCGCCGGAATCGGTTTGTTCGATGGTGGCCTGCAAGTCGGCGGGTTCTTCGGAAATCATGGACAACCTCCATTACATGCCGACATTGGCGGGTTGGGATTGATAGCTCATGGCGTTGACCGGCGTCACTGTTCCGGTCGCGCCGTCGATTTCGAACACGGTCCAGACCGTGCCCGGGGCGTTGGGAACGGTGAAGGTCTGCTCACGGCCATCGCTCAGGAACACTTTCACCGTGGCTCCGGACTGCGCCAGGCCGGTGCTCGGATTGGCGTTGCGGTTGGTGTAGTCGTGGACCGCGTAGCGGTAGACGCCGGGGATGAGCCGATGGATGGTGATGGTCTCCGGCCCGTAGGAACTGGTGTCGTCCACGTCCAATTCCGCCGCCTCGTTTTCGATGGTGTGGGAATAGAACACATGGAATCGACCGCCCGATGGCGTCGGTCCGGTGAGATGGGAATCGAGATCCCGGGGGTTGAGGCCCCACTGCAACACGATGCGGGCGACCTGGCCGTCGAGTTCGGGCGAGAGAACGATCTGAATGTCGCCGGAGGTGTTGGGGTCGGCGTTCACCCAGCCATGCCAGGCGATGTATCCCGGCGCGGTGACCTCCACGTAATAGAATCCCTCGGGTACGGACAGCTCGAATCCGCCATAGGCGTTGGCGAAGGTCTGGAACGCCGCCGGGCCGGTTTCCGAGCGGCGGAATTCGATCAGCGCGTTGCCGACGCCGCTGGTGTTGAGGGCGTTGACTACCGTGCCGCTGAGGAAGACCGATGCTCCGCTGGCAAAGTCCGGGTGGTCGGCGAACCAGGACGGATCGCGGACCTCCACCAGAACATGGCGGAGGCTGTCCCGGACCGAGGATCGCCAGACCATGAGCACGGCATTGCCGATGGTCCAGCCGCAGCGAACGACACCGTCCGGCCCGATCTCCGCGACCTCCGGGTTGCTGGAGGCAAAGACCGGGGCGTCCACGTCGCCGCGCAGGGAGAGCGGAACCCGTTGCTCGAACTCGCCAGCGGAGAGCCGGATGGAGCGAGGCTGAACCTCCCAGTGGCTATAGTCTGGCGCGGTATCCGTCATGAAGGAACCTCCACCGGTGCGGAGACGCCGCCGCCATAGACCTCGACCTGGACGTGACGCAGGCTGAGCCGCTCGGGCGAATCCCAGACCAGGATCATGGCCGCCCCGGGAACGAAGCCGCACTCGACATTGCCGTCCTCATCGACACTGGCCACGTCGGGATTGGACGATTCGAACACCGGCGCTTCGGGTAGACCACGGATCGAGAGCGGAATGCGCTGGACGAATGGGGATCGCGAGACCCGGATCAGTTTCGGGAAGACATCCCAGTAGTGCGGTTCCTGCGGCTGTTCGAGATTGTTCATCGCGTCCCCCTCAGTTGTCGATGGTGTCGGGACTGCCGGTGACGATGATGGCTCCGCAGGCGGTGATGTCGCCGATGCGGGCGTTGGGCAATCCTTCGGTGATGGTGTCGAAGCTGCCGGTCACGATGGGCGTCACGCCATGCCCCGGGATGGGACAGACGTGCAGATCCCCCATGCGGGCCACCGCCATGCCGTTGTCCAGCGTCCGGCTCGCCCCGGTAATGATGACGCCGCCGTGACTGCTGATGTCGCCGAGTCGCGCCTGGGAGCTCATGGGTTCACCTTCAGCAGCAGATGGATCAGAAAGCCGACGAGTCCGCCGATGGTGCTGCCGATGGTCAATACCAGGCCGACGATCTTCCACATGGTCTCGGTCCCCATCTTGGAGCCGACCCGGGCGTGCAGCCGGTCGATCTCCTCGGCGTGCCGGTGCAGATCGGAATAGATCGAGCGGACCAGCACCTCGACGTTTTCCTTGTCCGATTTCTTCTCGATTTCACGCTCGATCTTCTCGAGGCGGTCCTGGATTTCCCGGCGGTGGTTTTCGAGGATGCTGCGGAATTCCTCCCGCCAATGCTCGAAGGTCCGGGCCAGCAATTCCTCGCTGGCCGAGAGTCCGGAGGGCGTTGTTGTTCTTTCTCCCATGCAATGATTCCTTCAGGTGTTGATCAAGACGGTGTTCGTCGAGCGAATGATGATGTTTCCGGCCACCCCATCCATGAACACGAGGCTGCCGGACTTGTCGGTGGCGCTGATGCTCTCCTGGCCGGGCGCGGCGTTCATGCGCACCACCTGACCGGCCTTGTCGGTGAGCCGGATCTGTTCGGCGGCGGCGGTGGAATCGACGAGGATTTCCTGAGTGCCGTTGAGTCCCCAGATGTGAACCTTCTCCCGGCCCTTGGTGGTGTCGATGAGGATCTTCTGCCAGCGGGAGCGGCCCTTGTCGCAGGAGAGGATGTGGACCTTCTCCTTGTCCTGCCAGGCTTCGAGGATCACCTGCTGGCGGCAGAGGTCGGTGAGCTGGATGCGGGCGCGGGAGCCGACGATCTGCGAGGCGATGTCGAGCTGGTCGCCTTTCTCGGCGTCCTTCGTGCCCCGGCGCAGGGCGTTGCCGCTCTGCATCTCGGGCTTCACCTTCCCTTCCATGGTGAGGATCTGTCCGGCGCGGTCGATGATGCGCAGCAGCTCGTCGCCGTCGCGGTCATCGGCCAGGATGGTGTGGCCGGTTTCGGTCTTGAGCAGGACCTTCAGGCGCGGGCAGTAATACGGCGGATGGCCGTGGTACTTCTTGTGTTCGAGATCGTCGTGCCGGTTGGCCTGATGCTCGACCTTGTCCTCGCAGTCATGGCAGAAGGCATTCGCGCAGGTGCGCTTGGATTCCTCGGGCTGTTCACCGGGATTGCTCTTGGCCAGCCAGACCCCGGTCCAGATCGGATACTGGACGACGCCGCCCTCGAACTCGGCCCAGACCGAGGCTCCTTCCTCGGGGACCAGGAACATGCCGGTGTCGTCGTTGCCGCCGTAGGGAAAACAGGGCGCGGCCCATTCGGACCAGTTCTCACGCCCGCTGCCGAGCACGGCGGGGATTTCCAGGCGGACCCGGCCGAGGCGTTCGGGGTCGTTGTTGTCGCGCACGAAGGCCCGGTACTTGCCGTACCAGCGGTTGCGGTAGCGCTCCTCGGATTGACGGTCGCGGGTTTCAAGCATGCTCCGTCTCCCGCTTTCGACTGGCGTTCCAGGCCAGCCAGCCGCCCAGGCGAACCGCCCAATACATGACCTGCCGTTTCCACAGAGGCACGCCCAGGGCCGCCATCAGTTCGAGAAAGACGCGGTCGGCCGCAAGCCGCGAGACCTTGCCGGTGTGGTAGAGGTAGTCGTGAACGACGGCCGCCGGGGAATATCGTCCCCAGGGCGGCACCACGCGCCAGAACAGGCGCGGCACCGAGGCGAAGTCGGTCTCGAACCCGGCGGGCACTTCGATGATGCGGCCAGCGCCGGTGCGGACACGGAACGGCTGGGTCAGCCTCGCGGTCATTCCATTGGGCAGGATCTCCACCCGAAGAGGCCCGGACAGTCCCAGCGCGGTGCCCGAAAACAGGGTCTTGGTTTCGGCGCTCATGACCGCCACCTCGCCTTGCCCGACTGGCGCACGTCGAGATGGACCCAGGAGGCGTAGACGCCGATGCCGCCCTCGCGGAAGAGAGGAATCTCCTCGGCGATGACCGCCAGTTCCTCGGGCGAAACGCCTGCGGGACAGCTCACGTCGGCCGCCATGCCCAGCGTGTGGAAACTCTGCTCCGCGCCGCCCACCGCCTTGTTGTGCCGGTTGCAGCGAAAGCCGCTGGTGATGGACAGCGGTTTGCCGATGCGGTCGCGCAGCGTCTGCAGGGCGTCGACCAGGTCGGGATGGACCGCAGCCGAATGGCCGCAGCAGTTCGTGCCTTTGCAGGCGAATTCCGAACGGTTGAAATTCTTGCTGAGATCACCCATTGCCGCCTCCTTGTGTGACCGCGCCGGAATCCGCGTCGATGGTCACCATGGCTGGCGGCTCGTTTTGCGGTGTGGGCGGGGCCTCCTTGTCGTTGGGTTTGCCCTGGGACTCGGCGGACTTGTCGCCCGCGCCCTTGCCGAGGGCGTTCTTCTTGAGTTTGAGTTCGCAGAGATAGCCAGCGCCGCTGATGCTGTGGCGCACCGAGTGGCAGTAGTAGATGCCGGAAAACTTCCGTCCCACGCCCTTGATCTCGACGTTCTTCTTGGCGCGTAGCTGGGGAATGCCGATGGTGGCCGCATCCGCCTCGACCTGCCGCAGCTCGGCCTCGCGGAATTTGCCTTCGGCGCTGTCCTGGGCGGGCTCCTGGCGCGGCTCTTCGTGAAAGCCTTCGGAACGGTCGAAGCTGGGCACGATCTGCCCCGTCTCCTGTTCCTTGAAGCTGCCTTCGCCGGTGTTGCCGTCGACCAGATAGGTCTGCTTGCCCAGGGCCGTCCGCTCGGGCGTGGTGGCGTTGTTGGCCTTGTGCTCGACCACGTCCTTCTTGCGCGGGTCGACGCCGACCGTCTTGGTCTCGACACCCGCGCCCTTGGCTCCCTGGGATTGTGTGCTGGGGCGGAACGAGCGCAGCAGGCCCTTGGTGTCGGTGAAATATTCGAGGGTCAGAAGCGGCGTCTGGTCGAGCTCGCGGGGATGGAAATGGAGTTCGTCGTCCTGGATGTAGAAGACATAGCCGCTCACGCCGTCGCCATCGCGGTCGCGGGCCTTTTCCGCCAGCTCCTTGAGGAACTGGGCGTCCGAGATGTTGCTCTGGGTGACGCGGAGATGGGTTCCCTTGGTGGCCGTGACCACCGGGGTGAGGCCGTTGGCGGCGGCGACTTGTTCGGCGATTTCCGAATAGAGGATGCCGGGAGCGGGTTTCTGCCAGACTTTCTGGTTCTCCTTGCCCGCCAGTTTGAAGCCCTTGTCGTAGGCCTTGATGCGGATGGTCGGATCGCCGTTTTCCGGGAAGTCGTAATCGATGTCCTTGATGACCGCCTTCTTGCGCGGAGAGAGGTTCCCCACGTAGCCGAAGCGGGCCACGATCTCGTTGCCTTCCTGGAACAGCGGATCGTCGACGAACTGCAGGTTGCGGTCGGTCACCGACAGTTCGAGAACATCCAGCTCCTCCTCGTTGTCGGTGAAGACGAACGAGGTGATCTCCTGGGTGATGTCCTTCGAGAGGTCTTGCCCCTCGATCTGAATCAGAAATGTCGGCTTGAAGGTATCCAGATCCATGCGTCTCTCCGGCGGTTCGCAGTTCCCTGCTTACTTACCGGAAGGCATGGCGAGGTGTCGGACGCTTCAGTCGAGCAGGCGCATTTGGACGTGTTCGCGAGAGGGAATGCGCAGGGCCAGGCCGGGCTCGAGCGCCAACGGGAAAAAGAGGTCGTTGTAGTCGCAGATGATCCACCAGAGCCGGGCGTTACCCAGATAGCGGTGCGCGAGCAGATCCAGACGGTCGCCCTCGACTACGGTGTGCAGGCGGTCGTCATATCTCGGAGTAGTGTCGATGCGCTGGCGCATGCCGAGGGAGGTACCGTCACTGTCCCGGTAGAGAACGCAGCGGGCGTATCGGGAATCGCGGCCGATCATGAACGTACCTCCGACCAGTTGATGGAACGGTCCACATATTCCTCGAGGACGATGTCCACCTCGGCCCGTTGCGGCAGCAGGTTGTCCCGGTCGAACAGGCCGAAGAACCGCGCCTTCACCTGCCGGACGATGCAGGTCACGCCCGGGTAGAGATCGCCGAAGATGAGCAGCACACGGTGCGGCGCGTTCTTGAGCATGGTTCCGGCGTGTTCCGGATATTGCAGCGAGCGGAGCCAGTCGACCTTCTGTTTGACCGGCCCCTTGAACAGCTCGACCTTGAAGGCGATCCGGCGCGGTTCCCCGGCGACGTACTGGTAGCGCGGGTGGCTCATGCCGGGGATCTTGATCGTCGCGTAGTCGGTCGACTTCTCGTCGCTGATGGAGTTGGGGTTGTACTGGAATTCGAGCCGCTCCCCCGTGTCGGCGTCCACCAGATATCCCTTGATGGGCTGTTGATCCCAGGCCATTGCTTACACCTCGGCGATCTCGAGGATCGGCTTGCCCAGTTGTCCGGCCCGGTCGAGTTCCCGCCGCATGCCGCTGGAAATGCCGTTGCCGGTGAACGCCCACACCTCGTCGCAACATTCCATGTAGGCCAGGCCGCAGGCGATGCCCGTCTCCCGCTGCTCGGGAACGCTGTCGTCGGTGAAGGTCGGATACAGCAGATGCGGCGCGAACGGCGCGTGACCGCTTCTCATGACCTGGCGGCAAAGCGCCTCGGCGACCTTGACGTTTCGGGCTATGTCACCCGCGAACGGGCTGCAGACAAAGATGCGTTTCATCGGTCCTCTCAAAGTGTTTCGTAGTTTCTGATCTTCCGCTCCCGAAGATCCTTGTAGACGGCCTCGGCCACCTTCCGGCCATCGATGTTGGTGGTCACGCTCAGTTCCACCGGGCGGTCGGCCAGGCCATCGAGGCGCGAGAGCAGCGATTCCAGCAGCTCACGCAGACCCGGACCGGCTTCCTCTCCGCGCATGGGTGTCGCGGGAGCGGTGCGAGCCGGAG